>NZ_JBSFRG010000007.1:0-212979 GCF_053589115.1 Rhodococcus sp. NPDC003383
CCGGGGGGGTGTTGTCGGTAGCGGGTGCTACCGAAACCACGCACGAGGGGGAGCGGTCAGGAGGCGAAGGCCGCGACCACCTCGGGGTGGTCCATGCAGGCGGTCGCGCCTTCTGCGACGCAGGTGAGCGGGCGCTCGGCGGTCTTCACGGGGAGCCCGAAGGACTCTTCGATCATCTGCGACATGCCCCGCAGGATCGATCCGCCGCCGATCGCCAGAATGCCTTCGGCCATGATGTCGCTGATCGCCCGCGGAGGAAGATCGTCCAGGCATGCGGCCAGCGTCTGCGCGATGCCGGTCATGGCGGGCTTTACCGCATCCATGATCTCGTCGGTTTCGAGGGTGAGCAGTCGCGCCCGGCCGGTCGCTGCGTCGCGGCCCTCCACCACGAGCGTCTGTCCGTCGGTGGTCTCCGTAGTGCCCACCTTCGCCCGCTCGGCGGTGAGCTCGCCGACGATGATCTCGTGCTTCGCACGCAGATACCGGTGGATCGCCCTGGTCAGGTCCTCGCCGGCCATCCTGCAGCTGCGGTGCGACAGGACACCGCCGAAGCAGATGGCGGTGACTTCCGAAGTGCCGCCGCCGATGTCGACGATGAGATGGGTGCGCGGTTCGAGCGGGTTGATCCCGCATCCGAGGGCACCCGCAACCGGTTCCGGTACCAAGGCCACCTTCCGCAGACCGGCCTCGTGCCCGACCTCGAGCAGTGCCCGACGTTCGAGCGGGGTGGCGCCTGCGGGAATCGCGATGATGCCCGTCGGCCGCATTACGGACCGTCGGGCCGGGGCGGCCCGCTTGATGACGGCCGAGACGTAGGCCCGAGCCGATTCGAGATCCACGATCACGCCGTTGTGTATCGGGCGAACCGGCGTGATCCCGACCGGAGTTCGGTCGACGAGGGCACTCGCATCCTGGCCGATCGCGAGCGCGCGATGCGGATCCTTCGTTCGCACCATCATCAATGATGGCTCGTTCAGGACTATTCCGTCCTCGGGCGTCCCGACGACAGTGTTGGCAGTTCCGAGATCGATACCAAATCCACGCACGTCGGCCTCCGACCGGAAATCCCGCGAGATCGTCCAGATGGTTAACAGCGGCAGCGACATTGGGATGATGTCGCGTACCACAGATTACCGCCGACGAAATCTTTCAACGTGTTGTTGGCCGGAATATCGGGTGATATCGGGGCGAAATCTACCCACGGCCGGTGCGGTTGTGAGCCGAAGTGACGAAAGTGCCCTCTGTGCTGGGATGTTTGACTATTCTTCCTCCAATCGTGGTGCACGCAAGTCACGCCGCAGTAACGGCGCGGCACCTGCACCTGACGGCACGGCCGTGTTCGTCGTCGGGTAGCCACCCGTACTCGTCGCACGCGGCGCATTTCGGCTGCGTGGCAGAAGGTTCGGGGAGTGCCTGCCAGAGCGGAATCCACGCCTGCGCGAACCTCATCGGATCGTGGGCGCGGTGAACGGACTTCGCGGCCGTGACCAGTGGCGGGATCCCGTGTGTCTCGACGAGTCGGTCGATGGCTGCGGCGTCGTCGGGCTTGAGATAGGCGAAGGTCGCGGTCAATCCGGCAGCGCTGCATTCCGTGGCGAGCCGGCCGACCGCGGGACTGGTCACGGCCTTCCGGGCTCGTGACGAGCGGTTGGTTTTCGTCCTTGATCTATCAGTACTTACTAGAGCGCCGGGTTGTCCGACGTCGGTGCGTCCGCGGGTCGGTTTTCCAGGCGTCGGGCCGGTCGCGGGTTCCTCGTACACCGTCTGGATCGTGCTCCACCGGCCACGTTCGTCCTGGATCTTCTCGCGCACGAGGTAGCCGAGGTCGGCGAGCTCGCGCAGTGCCGAGCGGACGGCGTCGCGGCCTTCCTTCGGGGACTGCGCGGCGATCGATTCGGACCGGGTGTGCCAGTCGTCCGGCTTCGACAACAGCCACACGAGCACGCCACGCGCGCGGAAGGAGAGGCGCTCGTCGTTGATGACGGCATTGCTGAGAATGGTGAAGTTGCTGGCGAGGCGCGGTCCACGACGCACGCCGCCAGCCAGGGTATTCTGGCCCACGTTCGACTCCCTTACAGTCGGACATCCGGCCCGTCGGGAGTTGCAGCTCCTGGCGGGCCTTCTTCAGTTGTGACGCCACGGTCGTGACGATTGGGCCATTCTGGCACCGGGCTTACCGGCGGCGCAAGGATTCTTTCGAACACGCATTCGCTTCGGAGTCGACGGTGTAACGCCTGGCGCTCGCGGAACGACTACACCCTGTAGTACACCGTCCCGGGCTCTCCGGGCACGGAGTGGAAGCAGTGAACGGCAGGGGCAGCATGACCGCGCAGTTGACACCGAAGGAAGCGAAGGCGATCGCGGAACGCCACCTGAAGTCGCTGGGCTTCACCCTCGACGCCCAAGGATCGGCTCGGATGCAGATCAAGGCACGCGGGGTCGTGGCCCAGGTGACGGTGCGAGCAACTCCGGTCAACCGGTCCGAGCTGGCGAAGATGTACGAAAATCGCGGGTCCGGATCTCGTGACGCGATGGCCTACTTTGCACTCAACGGCTACGGAAAGACGGCCGTCGACTACGCGACCGCCAGGGGCATCCAGCTGTACGGATTCGATTCCTCGGGACGAGTGACGGAGCGGAATCGTGTCGGGCTTCGCGGCCCGGGCGCTGTGTCCACGACAAAGTCTGTGTCGACGACGAACGCTGTGCCCACAATATCGAGTGCGACGCTCAAACCGTTCGTGTCGACGTCGAGCAGCGCGAGTTCCGGGGTGTCGTTCACCAAGCCGGTGAGCCCGTCGCCGCGCACGCCCGCGGCCGCCTCGAGACCTCCGAGCGTTACGGCCGTCAACGCGTCGCCCGGTACCTCTGCAGGCCGGCGTACGAAGCGATGGATGGCCGGTGTCGGCGTCGCGTTGTTTTCCGTGGTGGCAGGCAGTCTGATCATCGGAACGAGCGGTTCGGACTCCGGATCCGACGTGGAGCCGGCCCGGGTGGTATCGACGACGGTTCGCTCGGCAGTGCCCGCAACCACGAGTGCGCCGAGGCGTGATCTGACGCAGCCACTTCCAGGGGGACAGCCCTCGAGCGTTTCGACGACGGCGCCGACCTACACGCCGCCCCCGCCGCCTCCGGTGTACACGCCCGCGTACACCCCGCCGCCCGTGTACACGCCCACCCCTGAGTACACGCCGCCGGCACCTGCGCCGCAGTCGAGCGCCTACTACAAGAACTGTGCTGCCGCCCGTGCGGCCGGCGCGGCACCTTTGTATATAGGTGAGCCCGGTTATCGGTCCAAGCTCGACGCCGACGGCGACGGTGTCGCCTGCGAGTGGAGCTGATGGCCCATATCGAACCAGGCTGTGGGTTGATGCTGTGTCGTGCAAACGGGTAATGCCCCCGGCATCGACCGAGGGAGTTTCCGCATGCAACCCACCGGCATCACGGCAACGCTGATCCTCCCTGACGTCGAGGAGCACGGAGGTCTACACCGACTACCTCGAGCTCTCCGTCGACGAGATGAACCTGGAGTGGTGCTCGTTCAAACCCCGGACAGGCGGGCCGTCGTCTCGCTCGTCCGCAGCGACGCGACCGCGCTGGTCGATTCCGTGCTGTTCGTCCACGTCGACAATCAGGTCGAAGGCGCGTATGAGGAGGCGCAGCATCCGGAAATCGACATCGTCACCTACTCGGACGATGCTGAATGGTTGGCAGCCCATAGGCGCCCCTTCGGTCAACGTTCCTCTTGTTATGCGGCGCCGACGTCAGCGGTCGAATCGAACCCCAACTCCGGGACGGCCTAGCGGTTACGATGGCACCATATGTGAATGAGGAGAACATTTTTCGCTCTTGCCTCGTCCGCGGTCATTGCCGTACTGGCAGCGTGCGGTTCATCGGATGAACAGGCAACGCCTCCCGAGTGGACGGAAGATAATCGGGCGACCACGACTTCGAGTTCTCCATTGCCGAGCCCAATCACAACGCAGCGCGCAACGCGACAAGCAGCGTCGATGGCTGAACAGTTCGACCAAATGACCTCGACGGCGTGCGCGGACGATGTGGATCCGGTGACCTGCATGTACGAGCGGAGAGCATACGTGGAGTTCTTCGAACGTTCCGCGATGCAATCCCTCGACCCCTCATATCACGACAGCCTGAATCAACTATTTGAAATTCTCTACACTCAGCACGATGATTTTGTCTCGAAGGGATGTGCGGCGAGTCTGGACTCGGAAGGGTGCTCGCTACCCCTCATGTTTTCGGATACTTCGATGAGAACCTTGGGCGTGATGTTCTCAGTCGAGTGAACTCAGCCCTGCTGGTTCGGTTACGGCGCGCCGAACCCGTAGGTGTAACTCCCTGTCTCCCAGTTCACGGTTGCGTGATACTTGTATCCGCTTCGGCTTCCGTTCGGGTTCTCCTGTGTGGCGGCAAAGCACTCCAAAACTGTAGTGGCAGCTAGTAGATCGTCGACGGATCCACCCGCTACGGGAGAACATGAAACCGAGAGGATCGGACCGTCGATGATCGATGAGTTTGCGTGACCCGTCGCCATCTCCATGATGCTGGCCTCGACCTGATGTACGCTTGCCTGCCTCATCGATCGCTCGGCTTCTTCTTTCCGTTCGCGATCGGCAACCTCCGCCGCCCGACGTTCGGCGCTCTGCCGAGCTGTCTCGGCGGCTGCCGCCTTTGCATCGACGTCTGTGTCGTGATTGACCTTCAGTACTGCAACTGCCGTAAGAGCCAGAATTGCGCAGCACGCGGCAATGCATCCGATCATGCCGCGGCTCAATCGCTTCCGTTGATCAGGTTCCGGTCCTGGAGGTTCAGGAAGTGACAGCCATTGCGTTCCATCCCAGTAGTGCTGCTTGCCTTGGGGATCTGGATACCATCCCGGGGCGGCACTGTGTGGCTCGCTCATGGCTCGCACCTCCCGAAGGAAACGGTCGATGATTCAAGTTTGTACTGAGGGTATCGCGCAGTGCGCCGGTAGGGGGTGATTCGTGAATGGTGGGGGCTGGCTCGGTGCCAGCCTCGTACCTCGGGAAGTTCCTGTCCTGCAAGAATTCACGAGCCGAACAGCGAGTACTTAGGGTCATCGCGACGAGCGGAGCTGCCTGGTGAGTGCTGTGATCACCTTACTGACCGTGTCAGAATGATCGCTGCAACGGCGTCAAACAGATGATGCTGCAAGCGAGCTCGAGCAGTCCGTGATATAGGTCAGCTCGTACTTCGGAACGAATACGAGGACGTTTGAACTGATGTAACCAGGCAAAAGTGCGCTCGACGACCCAGCGCACCTTCCTGGGCTCGGACCGTGAGCGGCGCTACGGCGAGCGATCTTCGGGGTGATACCCCGGGCGGACAGCAGGTTCCGGTACTTGCCCGGGTCGCAGCCGCGATCGGCGAACACCCAGCGCGGTCGCGACTGCACCACCGGCACGCGGGTCGAGTCCATGGCTACGAGTAGCGGATCATTCGCCGAACGGTGAAGCAGAAATCGAGTAGTCGACTACTCATGACGATCGAGCTGATCGAGGCGTTTGCTCGATATGGCGGCGACTCGGGCCGCGACTCGACGGTAGGCGGGTGATCGATATGTACGTGGTAGTGCGTCCGGTCTACGTGGCAGTGCATCCGGTGTACGTGGTAGTGCATCCGGACCTTGTTCACACGATCCTGCACACGGAGGTGCCGGCTGATCATGTCGAGGTGCTGTGCGGAGTCCTCGGCTGTGGCAAGAGCGCGATGCTCGAGCACATCGAGTTGAATGCTCAGCCGCGAGCAGCAGTGCGGATCGACCTTAGCGAGTTCGATCCCGGACACCGTGGCGACCAAGGACCCGACGCGTCCGTTGGGGCTATTCAGGCCAGCTACCTACAGTTCGTTCGGCTCCTGGAGGCACTGATCGGGCGGATCGGCACTGACGCCGACCGGCGAGAGATCCGCGAGCTCGACTTGAGTGTGCGTAATGCCGAGGTGTACGACGCGCGGATCATTCGGATCGAGGACTTCGTCGACGAGAGATTCCGCCCGCTCGACCCGATAGTGCTGGCTGATGCGTGGCGCAATGCCGCCGGTGACATCGCCCACAAGTTTGCGACGCGTTGGAACGCGATGACCGAAGATCACGGATGTTTCCTGCTGCTCGACAACGCCGACGATATCGCCGACCAGGAGATCGGGCTCTGGCTCGGTGAACTCGTACTCAGTCTCTCCACCACCGTGGTCGTATTTGCTCAGGAATCCGATACGTTGTTGTCTACCCTCGACCAGGAACGTACCCGGATCACCCGCATCTCACAGTTCGACGAGCCGACTGTCGAGGCCTGGCTGTGCGGGGTTTCGGGGCACCAGCCGTCATCGGCGATGGTTCGGCAGATCTGCGCGGCAAGCGGAGGTCATCCTGCAGTCCTAAAGCTCCTCTACCAGTTGCTGTCGAGGCGCGGCGACCTTCAGATGAGCACTTCCGATCCGGTCTTCGATGAGCTTGTTGCCATGCCCAGTGACCGCCGTCGCGCGGCGCACCTCGCGCAGTTGCTGGTCCGGTCGGTCAGCATCGGAGGCGTCGCCGTCGGCGACGATATCGACGAACTCATGGCGTCCACGCTCGATGTCGCCGCAGTGCCACGGCAGTTCGACGCTCCCTTGCTGCGGCACCTGCTCGGCCCAAAGACCGTGTCGGGCGGCCAGGTGCGGGCCCTGCTCACCTGCCTAGCCGACTTTCCCTTCGTCGAGGACCTGTCGGCGGACGGCTCCCGTCTGCGCGTCACGTCCTTGGTCAGAAGCGGCTTGCTGGAACTGATGCGGGTATCGGACCCGGATCGGTTTGCTGACCTCAACCGTTGGGCGACGAGTTACTACCGGGCGAAGGTGTCCGGCTCGAAGAACACCAGCTACGGTGAGTCCTTCGTCTATGAGGATCCGGCGTGGCAGCGAAACAAGCGTGAGTGGCTGGTCCACAGCGGTCTGGCATCGCGATCGTCAGACCGTTCCCAGGTCATCCGGGACATCTCGCTGGTTTTCCTCGACGCGTTCTGGTGGTGGGGGAACTACGTTCACTTCGACTTCTGCGATCAGCTCGTCGCCGACCTCGGTGTCCTCGCCGGACAGCACCGCGAACCGTCGGCCGGACAGAACCGCGCGTTGTGGGACGTCGACATCCTCCCCGATGAAGCCGTCTGGCCAGAACTCGACCAACTCCACGGGGCGCTGAGGACGATCTTGCAGTCCTACCCGCTGCGGTCTGCCAAACCTGAGAACGCCGACTGGGTTTCGGTCCGACAGGCACTGTTGCAGGTCAAGCACCTGTGTGGCCTGCACCGGCACGGCACAGGCCGCCGCGCCGAAACCCTGAAAGGCAAGAAACGTCGTCTGGCGGCGCTGTTGGACATCTTCATGGCGCACACCTACCGCTACGCCCACCCCGCCGACACGCGGGCCGACTTCTACTATCTTCGGGCACTACCTCTGCTCCCCGACGACTGGAACGCGGCATGGGTCGAGTTCGAGCTAGCGCAACTGCTGGCAGGCAGGACGGCGCCGGACCCGACCACGGTGGAGAAACACTTTCGGCGCAGTAGCAAACTCATCGACGAGGACGACGAGGAACTCGCCGCTAACCTGCTGCTCTTGCGCGCAGATATGGACTGGGAGCAACATCGGCACGATATCGCTGCGGACGAGTACGGCCAGGCCGTGCGGCACGCCTACCTCTTCCACGGTGTCGAACGGCCTGACGACTACACGATGCAGTTCTACATCGATGTCCGGGGGCGCGCGCTGAACCGTCTGCTCGAACTCGCCGACCACCCAGCCGACGCACTCGACTGCGCCAGCCGAATGGCCGGTGCGTTCCCGCCCGGAGAAATCGACCGCGACGCCGTTCTCGGCGCGATGGATGCATCGTCTCCCCGGCCTTTTCAGCTGGCGCGAGCGTTGTTTCCCCGCGGGCCGGAATCGTTCGAGCTCGGCAGCCTCCAGTCGCCTTTCATGGACGAATTCCGGCTTCGACACGACTGCTTGCACGGTGAATCGTTGTCTTCAGAACTAGCCAGATTGGTGCGGCGATGACTCAGAGTGCGTGGCGGTCCCAGCTTCGGCGTAGCGCGTTCCTTCGGTTCCTCCTTACAGGAGTTGTCACTGTCGTCGGACTCGCCATCGTGGTGTGGGTGATCCCCGGACTGATGGCACCGCCCTTTCCTCCGGAGCAGCAAGACGACGAGTACAAGGTCATGGCGGATATTCGAACCGGTTTGGTGGCTGCGCTCGTCGCCGTGGGTACGTCGTTCACCGTCTGGTTCGGTCACAAAACCTATCGCCTGACGGAGGCGGGGCACCTGACCGACCGCTTCGAGGGCGCGGCCAAGCAGATCGGAGACAACAACGAAACGGTGCGGGCCGCCGGTGTGTATGCGCTAGCTCAGCTAGCCGACATCTGGCCGAACAACCGGCAGGCCTGTATCGACGTGCTGTGTATGCACATTCGATCGGACGGACCGATTCCAGGAGCGACAAGCGAGGTACCCGACTCGCATAGTAAAGCGGTACCCCCGGCACCCGACTCGCGCAGGGCGGCGCTCGAGGCCATCGTGGACCGACTACGCGCAGGCAGCGCGACGAGCTGGTCGAATTCCACCTTCAACTTGAGGGGCGCACACCTCGACAGCGTGGATTTCCGGGACGTCCGGTTCGATTCCGGAAGGCTCGACCTCCGCAAGGCGGTCTTTTCGGGCACTTCCAACTTCGGCAGTTCTCGATTCAACGGCGCGGAGGTGTGGTTCGATGACGTCATTCTCGACAAAGGGGCCGACGTTCGGTTCACAGACACTCACTTTGTCCGCGGCGCAGTGCGATTCGACAGGATGTCTTCCCCCGAGCATGGGTCGCTGAGTTTCGAGAACGTGACATTTCATCCGGGATGTTCGGTCACCTTCGCCGGCGCGCAACTCGGTCAGGGCGAGGTTTCGTTCGATCACGCCACCATCGCGGCACCCGGACCCACGTTCGCGGGCGCGCGCTTCTGCGGCACCGGGTTCGTGACGTTCAATCACGCCATATTCGCCGGCACCGTCTCCTTCGCCGGCGCATTCTTCAACCAGGACGTCACCATGGCGTCTGCGCAGCTCGGCCGAGCGAAGCTTCAATTCGCAGGTGCGAACTTTCAGAGCGGCAGGTTGGATCTCAGCGGCGCCGATATCCACAACGCGACGCTCAGCTTCGACAAGACGCGAAGCGCGGGCGGCCACATCGACCTTCGCACAGCGGTTGGTACACCGCGGGTGGACGGTGACGTGCCGATGGGTCTTGTCCTTCACTCCGGACCGCTCGGTGCTCGGCATACCACCACCTAACGACACTCGACTGGAGGAGCCATGGAGATCGTCCTGTTCCACATCAAGACCCGCACCGACGTCGACCAGGAGGAATATCAGAGGACGTTCGAACGAATGTTGGACCTCGTCTCTCAGGTTCCCGGGTTCGTTTCCATCGAGGGATTCGCAGGGGAGGACGGCTCGGAGCTAGCGGTGGCGAGGTTCGAGTCCCGCGAGGCTATCGCTCAATGGCGGGAGCAGCCGGAGCACGCTCATACCCAGCAGCGTGGGCGGGACGAGTTCTTCCTGTCGTATGAGACCACAATCGCCACCGAGTGGAAGAACTACAGCTGGCCGGCGTGACCGCCGCTGCCCCGCTTGAACGACTGGATCGACGAGGCCCGCAGCAGCAAGATCCTCCCGCTGGTCCAGATCGCCCGCGCCATCCATACTCAGTCCAACGACATCGCCGACGTACCGGAGCATGTGCCCGGCATGTCCGAATGCGCCCTGGACCTGCGTGAGCTGGCCACTCCTGCTGGCTTTGCTGATGTGGGCATCGTCGACTCGAATAGTGAGACCACCTTCGTCGAATGCAATTCGCCTCCAACTCCGAACGCCGCCGCCGATGGGTCGGCAGTGTTCGGACTGCTGCGTCAGGGGTCATTGCGGCGGGTCGCGAAATCCGCTCGCCCGGCCGTCCTCGCCGGTTGCTCCTAGAATCCCGTCATGGGCAGCAAGTCGGTCACCAGTTACGACGTCGCACGCCGCGCAGGAGTGTCGCAGTCGACGGTGTCGCGTGCGCTCAGGAACGATCCGCGGGTCATCGAGGAGACGCGGGAGCGCATCCAGGCCCTCGCGGCGGAGATGGGCTACGTCCCGCACGTCACCGCGCGGAGCCTGATCACGCGTAAGTCGTCGACCATCGGCATCGTGAGCGGCGACCTGCGCAATCCGTCGTACCCGACGCTGGTGAACACCCTGCAGGACTGCTTCGCGCGCCACGACTACCGGGTGCTGTTGATGAGCGACCGCACCGAAGGCTCCCTCGAGAAGGACATCCTCGCGCTGCGCGGGGGCCTGGTCGACGGCGTTGTGTTCATCTCGTCGCGGCTCGATTCGCCGATGGTGTCGGAGATGATCGACTGGAAGATCCCGCTGGTGATCCTCAGCCGGGACGTCGACGACCGGCATGCAGGCAGGGTCGATCGCGTGACGTCGGACAACGTCCGCGGTGGCCGGCTCATCGCCGACCACCTGGTCGATCTGGGGCACACCCGGATCGGCCTGATCTCCGGTCCGTTGCAGAACCCCAGCATCCGGTTGCGCGAGCAGGGTTTCCGTGACGGCCTCGCGGCGCGCGGCGTCGAGCTCGACGAGAAGCGGGTGTATCGCGGCGCCGTGGATGCGTCGACCGGCCTCGAGGGTGGCCTTGCGCTGCTCGCCGGCGAGGACCGCCCGACAGCGGTGTTCTGCGCCACCGACTACATGGCCTACGGCACGCTGGATGCCGCGAAGCGTCTGAATCTGTCTGTGCCGAAAGATGTTTCCATTGTCGGCTACAACGACCTCCAGCAGTCCAGCTGGTCGATCTTCGATCTGACGACGGTGCGTCAGCCGCTCGAGGACATGGCGGTAGCGGCGGCGGAGTTGCTGCTGGCGCGGATCGACGGTGCGGCAGGCGCTCCGGTGCATCGGAAGTTCGATGTGGAGTGGGTGCAGCGGGGGAGTGCGGCGGTGTGCGCCGAGCCCGTTCATGATCGTTAACATAGGCAACAGGTCTGTTACCGGACGGTCCCGGACCGGCAATAACTCCTGCATACATTCGAAGTCACAGCGAGCCGGACAGCGCGGCCCAGTTCGCTTCCTCGAATCTCCCCGCCCGTCAGGAGTGATATGGAAATCGGCGTCTTCATCCCCATCGGCAACAACGGCTGGCTCATCTCCAAGAGCGCTCCGCAGTACATGCCCTCGTTCGAGCTCAACAAGGCGGTCGTGCAGAAGGCCGAGGAGCACGGACTCGACTTCGCGCTGTCGATGATCAAGCTCAAGGGCTTCGGTGGTGAAACCGAGTTCTGGGACCACAACCTCGAGTCCTTCACGCTGATGGCAGGTCTCGCCGCGGTGACCGAGAAGATCAAGCTGTTCGCCTCGACCGCGATTCTGACCCTGCCGCCGGCGATCGTGGCCCGCATGGCCTCGACGATCGACTCGATCGCTCCCGGCCGCTTCGGTGTGAACATCGTGACCGGTTGGGCCCCGAACGAATACACGCAGATGGGTCTGTGGCCGGGGGAGGAGTACTTCGGCTACCGGTACGCGCAGGCCACCGAGTACGTCACGGTCATGAAGCAGCTGTGGGCCGACGGCGTCAGCAACTTCAAGGGCGAGCACTACACGATGGACGAGTGCGTCCTCTCGCCGAGCCCGACCGGCGGCGGAGTTCCGATCGTCGCGGCCGGACAGTCCAAGAGCGGCATGAAGTTCGCGTCCGAGATGGCCGACTTCAACTTCATCATGGGCACCGGCATCAACACCCCGACCGCGATCTCCGACTCCGTCAAGACGCTGGCCGATGCCGCCGCGACCACGGGCCGGGACGTGGGCGCGCTGACCCTGTTCATGATCATCGCCGACGAGACGGACGAAGCGGCACAGGCGAAGTGGCAGGACTACCACGACAACGCCGACCTCGAGGCCCTCGGCTACATGGCCGACCAGTCCGCGGCCGACGCCACCGCCGACGACGCCTCGACCGCCAAGACCATCTCGCTGCCCGAGGGTGCGGTGAACTTCAACATGGGCACCCTCGTCGGGTCGTACGAGACGGTGGCGAAGATGCTCGACGAGGTCGCCGAGCTCGAGGGCATCAAGGGCATCATGCTCACCTTCGACGATTTCGTGCAGGGCATCGAGAACTTCGGTACCCGAATCCAGCCGCTCATGAAGAGCCGCAACGCCATCGCGGCCGAAGCGGCCTGACCCCGATCGACGGGTGGGAGCGCGTGCAGCACGCCGCGCTCCCACCCGTCCCCATTTCTCCCCGGAGGTTCCTCCTTGACTTCGCGCACCCTCGACGTCGCCATCGTGCAGGCCGGCGAACTGACCGAGGACCTCCTCGGCAACCTGGCCAGGCTCGCCGCACTCGTCCGCACCGCGGCGGCACCCGCAGACGACGGCAGCACCCCCGACCTGGTGGTCCTCCCGGAGCTGATCACCACCCCCTACTTCTGCACGAGCCACGACGTCGACCGCACCCCGTGGGCGCAGACGATCCCGGGAGACGCCACCGACCTGTTCGGCGAACTCGCGCGAGACCTGGGCTGCGCCATCACCTTCGGCATGTTCGAGCGCACCGCCCACGACGTCACCCACAACTCCGTGGTGCTGATCGACCCGACCGGCGAGGTGCTCGCGTGGCGCACCCCCGACGGCGGAAGCGTGCCGGCCTACCGCAAGCTGTCGCTGCCCGCGAGCAAGGTCGGCGACGTCGACATCGACGAGAAGTACCACTTCTCGCCCGGGCAGGCCCCGGCCACCGTCGACGCGTTCGGCACCCGCTTCGGCTGCGTCATCTGCTACGACCGCACCTTCCCCGAATGCTGGGCGGTCGCCCGCGCACTCGGCGCGGAAGTGATGCTCGCGATCGTCTCATCGCTCGGCAGCCGTGAAGACCTGTTCCTGGCCGAATTGCAAACCCGTGCACTGGAATCGCAGACCTGGATCATCGCCGCCAACCGCGGCGGCCCCGAAACCCTCAACGGTGTGACCGTCGACTACTTCGGGCTGTCCTGCGTGATCTCCCCGAGCGGTGAGATCGTCGCCCAGGCTCCGGCCCACAGTTCGGGGGAGACCCTACGCGTCACCATCGACCTCGATGCCGTGCCCGCGCGCCGGGCGTCGTTCCCGCTGGCCCGCGACCGCCGCCCCGACGTGCTGCGCCTGCTCGCCGACCTCACCGACGGGACCGTGCGCGCCGCGCCGCTCCCGCGTCCGTCCGCTGTCCCGAAGGAGGTGGTCGGATGACCGCGACCGACTATCCCGACCTGACCGCGACCGCGGCCACCACCGTCGACGACCTGCTGCCGCAGGCTCGCGTCGACATGGCGCCGCTGCTCGACGCGTCCCGGCTCGTGCCGCTCGAGCCGGTGCCGGACGGGCCGCCGTGCGAACCCGCGCATTCCGCGGCGCTGCTGGCGTCGAGCCCGGTCCCGCAACCCCCGATACCCGCCCCCGCGGACGCTGTGTCGGTGGACGCGCCACTGCATGAACTGGGGGTTCGCGACCTCCTGGCCGCGTATGCGTCCGGGAGCACCACACCGAGCGCGGTGCTCGCCGCCCTGCGTTCCCGCTGGACCGACCCGGCGCTCGTCGGGGGAGCGGTGCTCGCCGTCGTCGACGGCGCCGACGGTGCGGCCGCGGAATCCGACCGGCGCTGGACGGACGGGACCGCCCGCCCGCTCGAAGGAATCTTCTTCGCTGTCAAGGACATCATCGACGTCGCCGGTGCACCCGTCACCGCGGGATCGCGCACCACCGGCGACCGCGTCGCCGCCGCCGATTCGACCGCCGTGGCGCGACTTCGCGCCGCCGGCGCGATTCCGGTCCTGATCACCGCGACCACCGAATTCGCGTGCGGTGCACCGCACAACGCTCGGTACGGTCCGGTCACGAACCCGTGGGACCGCTCGCGCTGGACCGGCGGCTCGTCGACCGGCTCCGCGGGAGCCCTCGCGGCTCGGCTGGTCCCGCTGGCCCTCGGCACCGACACCGGCGGATCGATCCGAGTCCCGAGCGCGCTGTGCAACCTCACCGGCATCAAACCGACCTACGGTCTCGTCCCGCGCACCGGCGTCGCGTCGCTGTCGTGGACCCTCGACCACATCGGACCCATGGCGCGCTCGGCGGCCGACCTGCGGATCGTCCTCGACCTTCTCGCCGGATCCGACGGGCACGATCCCGCGGCCGCGCCTGCGCCGGTCGCCCAGGAGGTACGGGACGCTCTCGCGGCCACCGGCATCGCGACCGTCCCGTCGCTCGCCGGTGTCCGGATCGGCATCCCGACCGCGTGGTTCACCGACCTGTGCGACGCCGCGGTGCTCGGCGCATGGGACGCGGTCGTGGAGACCTTCCGCGACCTCGGCGCCGACGTCGTGGTCGTCGACATCCCCGACGCCCAGCGCATCCACGACGACGTGACGATCGTGATGACCAGCGAACTCGCCTCGAACCAGGAGGGGTCGCTCGCGAAGTTCGCGGACTACGACATCGGCACGCAGGTCCGCATCGCACGCGGACTCGTCCCCTCCGCGGTCGACTACCTGCGCGCGGTGCGCCGCCGCACCCTCGCCCAGCGGGCAGCGGTCGACGCGTTCGACGCTGCAGGCATCGACGTGCTCGTTACCCCCGGCATCGGCGCGACCGCCGCGCGGCTGTCCGACGTCACCGTCGAGATCGACGGCGTCCGCCACCCGATGCAGCCGATCGTGGGCCGCAACACGAGCCTGTTCGACTACCTCGGTTTCCCCGCGGTCATGGCACCGGCCGGATTCGTCGACGGACTGCCCGTCGGGGTGCAGCTGGTGGGGCGGCCGTGGGCCGACGACACGTGCCTGCGCCTGGCGCACGTGTTGCAGACCGTCACCGACGTCCACACCAGACGTGCCGATGGATAGCCTTGTCACACAGCGTCATCCGCGCCCGTGGCGGGTGTTCGCCGCCCTGAGCATCGGCGTGGTCGCGGTGTTCCTGAGCCTGAGCGGTCTGACGGTCGCGCTGCCGACCGTCGCACGGGAGCTGGACGCGTCCGGGGCGCAGTCGACGTGGATCCTGCTCGGCTACATGCTCGTCACCACGGCACTTATTCTGGTGTTCGGCCGCCTCGCCGACATCATCGGCCGCCGGCCGCTCTACCTCGCCGGGCTCGCCACCTTCACGGTGGCGACCGGGCTGTGCATGCTTGCACCGTCCGCCGGATGGCTCATCGCCGCCCGCGTCCTCCAGGGTGCCGGTGCAGCGGCCGTCGTCACCAACAACACGGCCCTGCTCACGGACACTTTCCCCCCTCGCATCCTGGGCCGGGCGCTCGGGTGGAACGCAACCGTCGCGGCCGTCGCCCAGGTGGTCGGACCGCTCGTCGGCGGGGCCGCGACCGCGGCGTTCGGGTGGCGCGGACTGTTCGTGGTGGTGTTGCCCGTGGGTCTGGTCGCGATCGCGGCGTCGGTGTGGGTGATTCCGCGCAGTCCCCGCAAGGCCGTCGAGCGGGAGCCGTTCGACATGGCCGGCGCGGTGCTGTCCACGGTCCTGCTCACCGCGGTGGTCCTCGCGCTGACCCCCGGCGTGAGTTCGTTGCCGTGGCTGCCGTGGGCATGCGGTGGCGTGAGTGTCGTTCTGGCAGTTGTATTCGTGGGCGTGCAGATCCGGCGCACGCATCCGCTGGTCGACGTGACACTGTTCCGCAACCGGGGCATCGCACTCGTGCTCGCCGCGGTGCTCGTCAACGCGGTCGCCACGTACGCGGTGACACTGCTCGTGTCGTTGTACGGGCAAGCGGTGAGCGGGATCTCGGCCGTCACCGCCGGGGCGCTGGTGATGCCCGTCGCGATCGGCACGGTCGTGGCCGCCTCCGCCGCAGGGTCGCTGATGTTGCGCTTCGGTCCCCGCACGCTCACCGCCACGGGCATGGCGCTCAATGCCGTCGGACTGTTCGGCATCGCGCTGATGCTCTCGCCCGACGGCGGTTCGCTCGGCGCGACCGCGCCGTTCCTGTTCGTGCTCGGTTGCGGGACAGGGTTGTTCATGACTCCGTCGACGAGCGCGCTCATGCTGACCGCACCCGCCGACCGCCGCGGAATCGCCAACGGGCTGCGCTCGACGCTGCAGAACGTCGGCTATCTGCTGAGCACCGCACTCGCACTCGTGTTCGCGACCGCGGGCTTGAGCACCGCGGCGCGGCAGGCCGCGTACGGCGGCACCCTCGGCTCGCTCGGCAGCGGCGAGGTGACCCGGTTCGTCGACAACGTCCGCGTCGTCGGCATCGCACTCGGCCTCGTCGCTCTCGCCGGTGTCGCGGTGTGCCTTGCCTTTCCACGCCGCAATCCGGCGGCGACCGTCCACACACTCGATTCTGTTTCCACGTTGAAGGAGTCAGCATGACCATCGCCGATCGCGCCGCCCAGGCGGAGGACTACGCCCGCGCCGGCTTCGGTCAGGAACTCGAACCCGGTGCCCGCCCCGCCCTGATCGTCGTCGATCCGGCCCGCGCCTACATCGACCCCAACTGCCCGCTGTATGCGGGTGTGGAGGAGAACGTCGAGGCGATGCGCACGCTGCTCGCCGAGGCCCGCGAGGCCGGAATCCCGGTGGTGATCACCGAGGTTCGCCTCCGCGCCGACGGGTCCGACGCGGGCGTGTTCTTCAAGAAGTCCGGCACGCTCGTCGCGTTCTGCGAGGGCAGCCCGTACGGGGAATTCATCGACGGTCTCGAGCCGACCTGTGCCGAGATGCTGGTGACCAAGAAGTATCCCAGCGCGTTCTTCGGCACCACGTTGAACTCGCACCTGACCTGGCTCGGTGTCGACACCGTTCTCATCGCGGGTCTGTCGACCAGTGGGTGCGTCCGAGCGACGACTCTCGACGCCATGCAGCACGGTTTCATCCCGATCGTCGTGGAAGACGCGGTCGGGGACCGTGATTCTGCAATCCATCAGTCGAACCTGTTCGACATGCAGCAGAAGATGGCCGAAGTGTGGCCGCTGTCGCGCGCCCAGGAGTACCTCCGCGCGCTGTCGTCCGGCAATTAACACGAATGATCCACGCGCGTTGCCGCAGGCAACACGTCACGCAATACATTCGAAGTCATCATCTTCCCGGTCGGGTCCCCAACGGCGGGGACGCTCCATCGCTCACTTCGTTTCCCCAGGAGAATCCATGCGTCTTCCTCGACCCGGTCGCGCCGCCCTCGCGGCGCTCGCCTTCACCGCTTCTCTCGGTCTCGTCGCCTGCAGCAGCGACGGATCCGGCGGCGCCGACGTGTCGGACGCGGATGTCGCCGCCGGACTCGAGTACGCCCGGGCGCAGCTCGCGATGTACGAGTCCGACCCCGAGTTCACGCTCGAGGCCGAACCGTTCCCCATGAAGGACATCGCCGGCAAGACCATCTTCGCCATCCCCACCAACAGCGAGAACCCCTACAACGTCGCGGTCGACGAGGAATCGAAGAAGGTCGCCGAACGCTACGGCGCCACCTGGATCGAATACACCAACCAGGGCCAGCCCACCCAGTGGGCCACCGGCGTCGAGCAGGCCGTCAACCAGAAGGTCGACCTCATCATCCTGTCCCAGGGCGTCGACGCATCCCTCATCAAACCGGCGCTTCAAAAGGCCGACGCGGCAGGCATTCCCGTTCTCCTCACCCACACGATCCTGCGTGGCGAACCGTTGCCCGCGGACCTCGTGGGGCTCGTCGACGCCACCACCGACGCACCCCTCTCGGAAGCCAACCGGCTCACCGTCGACTGGATGATCGACCGCACCGAGGGCGACGGCAACGCGCTGATCATCACGTCCAACGAGGTGCCTCCCGCCAAGGCCGAGGTCGCGGCGATGGAGGACGAGATCGCGCAGTACTGCCCGAAGTGCACCTACAAGATCGTCAACGTTCCGGTGGCCGAGTGGGCCACCAAGATCCAGTCCGAAGTGCAGTCCGCGCTGTCGGCCGACCCGAACATCAACTTCATCCTGCCGATCTACGACTCGATGTCCCTCTACGCGCAGTCCGGGATCAAGGCCGCCGGCAAGACCGGGCAGGTCGAGATCTCCTCGGTCAACGGCACGCCCGCAGTGCTCAAGATCCAGCAGGACGACGGCATCGTCACCATGAACGTCGGCGAATCCATCCCGTGGCTCGCGTGGGCGACCCTGGACCAGGCCGGTCGTCTGCTGCTGGGCTACGAACCCGTCGCGGACGGCGCGCAGGAGACCCCGCTCAAGCTGATCACCGCCGACAACATCGACGAGACGGGCACCCCGCCGCAGCCCGACAAGGGATACGGCACCGCCTACGTCACCGGATACGAAGCCATCTGGGGGCCCAGTGAGCAGCCTTGATCCGATCGTCAACATCGTCGGGCTCTCCAAGACGTTCGGCGACCACACTGTTCTGAAGAACGTGGATCTGACGATCCACGCCGGTGAGGTGCACGGCCTGCTCGGGGAGAACGGCTCGGGGAAATCCACCCTCATCAAGGTGCTCGCCGGATTCCACGCCCCCGACGCGGGCGCCGCCCTGCAGGTGCGTGGCCGGGACGTGCCGCTGCCGGTGCCGGCGGGTGGATTCCGCGACCTGGGCATCAGTTTCGTCCACCAGGACCTCGCCCTCGTCCCGGACCTGTCCGTCGTCGAGAACCTGCGGGTCGGGCCGGTGGTCGCCGGATCCAGGCCGTGGATCTCGTGGCGACGCGAAAAGCGCACGGCACGAGCCCTGTTCGAGCGGTTCGGTCTCGACGTCGATCCGGAAGCGCCGGTGTCGAGCCTCAACGAGACCGAACGAGCACTGGTTGCGATCCTGCGCGCCACCGAGGAACTCGGCGACCGCCGGACGCTGCTCGTCCTCGACGAACCCACCGTGTTCCTCCCGCGCGAAGGCACCGACCTGCTGTTCTCCGTCGTCCGGGAGATCGTCGCCGACCGCAAGGCCGCCGTCCTGTTCGTCTCCCACGACCTCGACGAGGTGCTCGACCACACCGACCGCGTCACCGTGCTGCGGGACGGGGTGTCGCAGGGCACGCACCGCACCCGCGATCTCACCGCCACCTCGCTGATCGACCTCATCGTCGGCCGCAGCCTCGATTCCGCCGATCCCCGGATCGCCGGGCCGGTCCGCGACTTCGACGACGTGCCGCCGCTCGCACGCGTCATCGAACTGGAAACGCCCACCGTGGACGGCATCACCTTCGAGGTGCGTCCCGGTGAGATCGTCGGCCTCACGGGGATCGCCGGATCCGGCTACGACGACGTGCTGGCCGCGCTGTACGGCGCGAAACCCGCACGCGGCGGGCGCATGACGATCGGATCGGACGACGTCGCGCTGCCCACCACGACGCCGATCGACTCGCTCGCCCGGAAGGTCGTGTACGTGCCGCCGGACCGCAAGGTCGAGGGGAGTGCGCCGGAACTGACGGTCGCCGAGAACGTCACCCTCCCGATCCTCGGCAGCGGCTTCGTGAAACCGCGTGCGCTGAACGCCGTCGCGACCGCACTGGCCGAGCACTGCGACGTCCGGCCCCGCGATCCGCAGGCCGTGTACGGGTCGCTGTCCGGCGGCAACCAGCAGAAGGCGCTGCTCGGCAAGTGGCTCCAGATCGATCCGCAGCTGGTCCTGCTGGCCGAGCCCACCCAGGGGGTCGACATCGGTGCCCGCGCACGCATCTTCGAGATGCTGCGCGACACCGCGAACGGGGGAGCGGGCATCGTCGTCGCCAGTTCCGACTACGAGCAGCTGTCGGTGCTGTGCAACCGCGTGCTCGTGTTCTCCCACGGCCACATCGTCGCCGAACTCACCGGCGACAACCTCTCCAAGCAGCACATCTCGGACAGTGTTCTCGGTCTGAGGACAGTGTCCTCGGCCTGACCCGACAGGAAGTGAATGCCTGATGTCCGTCACCATCGACAAGACCGCCGCTCCGAACACCGTCGCACCTGAAGAAGCACCACCGAAGAGACGCCTGTCGCTGGGGCCGGTGTTCGAGAAGTACGCCCTCGTCCTCGCTCTCGTCGCAGTCGTCGTCTTCTTCAGCGTGCTGCGCCCCGAGGTCTACCCGACCGCCAACAACCTGCAGAACATCCTCGGCTCCCAGGCGGTACTGCTCATCCTGGCGCTCGGCCTGATCGTGCCGCTCACCGCAGGCGAATTCGACCTGTCCGCGGTCTCGACCATGTCGCTGGCGGCCATGACGATCGCGGTACTCAACGTCCAGCACGGCTGGTCGCTGCTGCCGGCCATTCTCGTCGCGATCCTCGCCTCGGTGTTCGTCGGCCTCGTCAACGCATTGCTGGTCGTGCGGCTCCAGATCGACTCGTTCATCGCGACACTCGGCAGCGGCACCGTGGTTCTCGGTGTCGTGCAGTGGATCTCGGACTCGACCTCGGTCACCGGTATCGACTCGGGGCTCGTCGACGCCACCATCGGCACCCGCGTCTTCGGGGTGTCGCTGCAGTTCTACTACGCGCTGGCGCTCGTCCTCGTCACGGCCGTGGTGTTCCAGTACACCCCGATCGGACGTCGGCTGCTGTTCGTCGGACGCGGCGCGCAGGTCGCCCGGCTGAGCGGCCTGCACGTCGACCGAATCCGCGGTGGCGCGCTCGTGACGTCGGCGTTCGTCGCCGCGCTCGCCGGCATCGTGTACGCTGGCATGCTCAGCGGCGCGGACCCGTCGTCGGGACAGTCGTTCATGCTGCCCGCCTTCGCCGCCGCCTTCCTCGGCGCCACCGCGATCGTCCCCGGCCGATTCAACGCCTTCGGCACCCTCGTCGCCGTCTACTTCCTGGTCGCGGGTGTCGTCGGGCTGCAGATGCTCGGCGTGGCCAGCTTCGTCCAGCAGTTGTTCTACGGCGGCGCGCTGGTGATCGCGGTCGCGCTGTCCGGCGCGGTCCGTCGTCGCACCGCCTCCCGTGGAAAGCGTTGAGTCGGTGCCTGTGACCCCCGGGCCGGGACCGCATGAGTCCCGGCCCGGGGGTTCTGTCTGCCTCCCTGTGTTGCGCCGCTGTCACGGTTGCGCAACACGTCGAGGCTCGTGCGTCGATGCAGCGCCGACGGCCACGACTGCCGACCACCGAGTTGCGCAACGCGTGTGTTACCGAGGCGGAACGGAATCGCCTCCCTGCCCCGAGAAGACTGCGCAGTATCCGCGAACGAGCGGGCGTCTATCGGCAGAAGTGAAAGGCAGAGAACATGTTTCATCTCGGATGGTTTCTCGGGAGCGGCTTCGGTATTCAGCCTTGGAACCCTGCGGGAGGCGACGGTGTGTACACCGGTGCGAACATGCGGGATTGGATGAAGCCCGACCTGTACGTCGATCTCGCAGCATCGCTCGAGCGCGCCTGCTTCGACTACATCCTCATCGAGGACACCGCGATGGTCGAGGACAGCTACAACGGATCCGCGGAAGTGTCGCTTCGACGGGGCTTCATGGCACCGAAGAACGACCCGATGCCGCTCGTGCCGCTGATGACCCAGCGCACCAAGCACATCGGCATCGTTCCCACCGTTTCGACCATCCAGTACCACCCCTATCTCGCTGCCAGGCTCTACACGACGCTCGACCATCTCACCGAGGGACGCGTCGGAATGAACGTCGTCACCTCCGTCACCGACCGTGTGGCCCAGAACTTCGGCTACGACCAGCATTTCGACCACGACGAGCGGTACAAGATGGCCGAGGAGTGGGTCGAGGTCGTCAAGCAGCTGCAGCACTCGTGGGACGTCGACGCGGTGATCGCCGACGACGTGAACGGCATCTACGCCGACCACACCAAGGTCCACCCCATCAACTTCGAGGGGAAGTACTTCCGCTCCCGCGGTCCGCTCAACACCATCCCCGGGCCGCAGCGGGACATCCCGGTCGTCTCGGCGGGCGGCTCGGTGCCGGGTCGCGAACTCGCGGCGCGCCACGGCGACACGCAGATGGCCATGTGCAAGACGGTCGAGGATATGAAGGCCTACCGCGAGGACATTCACCGTCGAATGCTCGCCCACGGCCGCAAGCCCAGCGACATCAAGCTGCTGTTCCTCGCGACCCCGATCGTCGCCCCCACGGACGCGGAAGCGCAGGAGAAGGCCGAGGCGCTGCGCCGCTACCGGTACACCGATGCCGCGGTCGAGTACAACCTGTGGAACATGAGCTACACGAGCGGCGGGCGGATCGACTTCGGATCGATCGACCTCGACACCCCGGTCGATCAGATCGACCTGTCCAAGGGCAACGGTGAACGGTCGTCGATCGCCAACCTCTTCCAGGACACCGAAGGCAAGACGCTGCGGGAGGTCGCGGCAGAGTCCTTCCAGATCACCGACCTCGGCTTGGTCGGCAGCCCGGACACCGTGGCCGCGAAGATGGAGGAGATCATGGACGAGGTGGGCGGGGACGGCTTCCTGCTGTACTCGCCGATGACCCGCCACAGCATCGCGGAGATCGCCGACGGCCTCGCGCCGGCGCTGAAGCGTCGCGGAGCGATCCGCGACGGTTACACCTACACGACTCTGAACGAGAACATCCACGAATTCTGACCCGGCGGAATCCGGTCGAGGACTGCATCTGCCCGGTGCGGTCCTCGACCGCGTTCGGCAGACCTGCCGGCCGCCGGGGATTCGGAACCCGAGAGGCCGACGAGTATGAACGAGAACGTCATCATGAGACAACGAGCCACCCATCCGCGAGCGGTGGGCGGATCGGCGGGTAACCGCAACACCCTCTCGCGGCGAGTGCACGACATGCTGCTGGCCTCGGTGCGGGAGGGAATCTACGCAGAAGACCAGGTACTCGTCGAGGATCAGCTGATCGCCGCTCTCGACGCCAGCCGCACCGCCGTGCGTGAAGCGCTTCGGAAACTGGCGGACGAGGGAGTCGTCGTGCGACATCCGCGCAGTGGCACGATCGTGGTGAACACCGGAGTCCGGATCGCGCTGGAGGACATTCGCGTCGCCGACGCCCCGTCGGACGAGATGGACATCGTGATCACCGAGCAACGCACCGTTCCCAGCACCTCGTTGCTGAGAACCAGACTCTCGACATCGGATCGACGACTGCGGATGATAGAGAACCACTTTGCGCTGAAGGGGGCGGTGATCGGGATTCGCACGGCGTACTTCCGATCGTCCTTCGATGCGGTGAGCTACGAGGGCCGCGCTGCGATGAGCGAGGTCGCCTCTCGATTCTTCGGCCGGACGGTGTCCCGGATCGACACGTCGATCGGGGCGACGACGGCGGACAGTCGTACAGCCCGGATTCTCGGGATATCGGAGGGCTCCGCGGTCGTCGTGCGGAACCAGACCTTCTACGACTCTCACGAACGGCCGATCCAGATCGCCTTCGATCACTACCGGGCCGATCGCGTCACATTCGTCCACGGCCGGCCGTCTACTGTATCGGTCGCGTCACCGCACCTGCACGCGACAACCGGTGGGCCACAGCGTGATTGACAACTTTCACTCCGCTGGGCGAATTCTCCCGAATCCGAGGGGCCTGTCGGTGTAACGATCCCGAAACGCCGATGGGGTAAAAAGACCCGGTACCGGCGTGACGTTCGGTATCAGGGATCCAGGAGGCACAGTGCAACAGGAAATGCTTCGGGAGGATTCGCCTGCCAGAGGGGCGACCAATCAGACACGTCGCGCATACGGCCTCATCCGATCGCTGATCAGGTCGGGTTTTCTGGTCGACGACGAGCAACTCGTCGAGGACCGTCTCGTCAAGACGATGGGCATTCCGCGCGCCCGGGTTCGGGAGGCGCTGCAGCAACTCGCCGCCGAAGGCCTCGTGGAACGTCGCCGCCGTACGGGCACGCGGGTGCGGCAGGAGTACTTCCAGGTCCCCGTCGACGACATCCTGCCGTGGCACACGCCACCGGGATTCGCGGTGCGGCAGACCGACAATCGCGTGGTGCCGTCGGGACCGTCGATCCGGTCGCGGCTGGGCACCCACGACACGCACGTGGGGCTCGTCGAGCACGTCTTCGAGCACGTCACGAGTTCCGGCGTGGAGCCGCTGGGAGTACGGATGGCGTACTACCGCGAGCAGTACCAGCAACCCAAGGTGTGGCAGCGGTGTCCGAGTCTCGCCGACGCCTTCGAATTCGTCTACGGCGTCCCGCTGGGTAAGGTGGACACGGTGATCGACGCGGTGGCCTGCGATACGGATACGGCCCGCGTGCTCGGCCTGCGCGAGGGTTCCCCGGTGCTCATGCGCGAACAGGTCCTCCGTGACGTGGAGGGGACGGTGCAGGAGTACACGTTCTCGTACTACCGAGCCGATCGGGTGTCCTTCCCGCTCAGCAGTGCTCCGGAGAAGGTGGCACTGTGATGTGCAGCTGACGATCGGCTCGAAGGCTACGTGCCCGCATTCCTTTGGAGGAATGCGGGCACTCTTGCGTTCGGGGTGGTTGAAGCTGCGGCGAATTCGAGTTCGTCCTTGGCGTTTTGATCGAGACCTACTGTGATCCGTCGCCAACTCGACGTCCGTGACCTGCGCAAATCGTTCGGTGACAGGCTGTGTCGCAGAGGGTTACACGGCGCAATCGACGCGCAAATGCCTCGACCATGCGGCGCAATCGATACCGCATTGACTGGTCGTCGTCACTGAGGCGAACGAGTTGTGTGGTGTCGCCGTGAACTCGATCCCGTGCCCGACCGATGCGCTGCATCGCGGGCGTGTCGCTAGAACCGGAGAACGCATGAAATCGATCAAGCATACGGCCGTCGGGGTGCTCTTCCTCGGTGCGTCGCTCGCACTGTCCGCCTGTACGGCGGCCACCGACGTCGGATCGGACGACACTTCGGACAAGACCCTTTCCGCCTCGGCGCAGGAATGCGTCGACGGTGTGCAGACCCGTCTCGCAGCCGCGACGGCACCGACCGAGCTGATCGCTCCGACGGCGCCGCTGGACCTGGCAAAGCTCCAGGGCGACACCATCTGGTTCATCACGGTGACGATGAACCAGTTCTCGGTGGACATGGTCGAAGGCGTCGAGGAAGCCGCCACGGCCGCCGGGATGAAGGTGGTCCGCTACGACGGTCAGGGCATGACCAACCGATTCAACGAGGGAATCGAACAGGCGGTGGCCCAGAAGGCGGCCGGGATCATCCTGGTCGGCATCGATCCGAGCGTGGTGTCGTCGGCACTCGCCTCTGCCGCGGCCGCCGGCATTCCCGTGCAGAACACCCTGAACACCGATCCGGACGACGCGATTCCGGCGGGCATGTACGGAAACCTCACGTCGGACTTCAGCGCCGACGGCGCGATGGCCGCCGACTGGGTGATGGCCGACAGCGGCTGCGCCGGCAACCTGGCGATCATCTCGTCCACCTCGGTCGCCGTGTGGGACAACCTCGCTCAGGGCGCGAAGTCGCAGATCGAGGCAGAGTGCCCCGACTGCTCGGTCACCATCATCGACGTCGACGTCGCCAACGTGGCGACCGACGTCGGCAGCCAGCTGCAGACCACGCTGCAGCGTGATCCCGACATCGACTACATCTTCCCCGTCTGGGACAGCGCGGTGACCTACGTCGATCCCGTTCTGTCCGCGGCCAATTCCAAGGCCAAGGTCCTCAGCCGGGACGGCCTGCAGCCGAACCTGGACGCGATCGCCTCCGGTTCCGGTCAGGACATGGACATCGCGACCCCGCCTCCGGGCTGGATCGGATGGCTCGCCGTCGACGACCTGGCCCGCGCGATGCTCGGCGAAAGCGCTCCCGGCTACGTGATTCCGACCCGCGTCATCGACGCCGACAACGTGGGCGATGCGAGCGTCGAGTCGATCTCGCCCGAATACGCGGACTACCAGTCGGCATTCAAGTCCGCATGGTCCTCGGCTCAGTAGCCGGCCGAACAGGAGATCCTCCGCATGACGACTTCCGCCACAACCCCTGAAGTGACCACCCCGGAAGCGATACCCGCTCCCGTGACGAAGAGTTCGTCCCGCTTCGACGGAGCGTTCGAACGTTGGGCGCTCGTCGGTGCGCTCGGGCTGCTCGTCCTGCTGTGCGTCGCCACGCTTCCACAGTTCCGCACGGCATCGCTGTTCACCACGATGCTCAACGCCCAGTCGCTGGTGCTCCTGCTCGCCCTCACCGCCACGATCGTGCTGCGCCTCGGAGACTTCGATCTGTCGGTCTCGCAGACGATGGTGGCGACCGCAGCCATCGTCGCCGTGATGACCAAGAACGGATATCCGGCCTACGTCGCGATCCTCACCGCGCTCGCACTCGGTGCCCTCGTCGGTGCGATCAACGCGCTCATCGTGGTGCGGGTGGGCGTCGATTCGTTCGTCGCGACCCTCGGCTCGTACACGGCGCTGGCAGGATTCGCGTACCTGATCACCGACAGCCGGATCGTGGCCGGCGTGCCGGACGGCTTCGTCAACTTCTCCCGTTCGCAGCTGCTGGGGCTGCCGATGATCACCTGGTACGCGTGGGTGCTCGTCGTGGTGCTGTGGTACGTCTACCAGCGCACCCCGCTGGGCCGGTACACCGTCTTCATCGGCGGCAACCGTGCCGCAGCACGCCTGGCCGGCATCTCCGTCGACCGGATCCGGACGTCGGCCTACATCGTGTCGGGCCTGCTGGCCGCGTTCATCGGCATCTGCTTCGCCGGATACTTCGGAGCGGTCGACCCCAGCGTCGGCGCCCAGTACATGTTGCAGCCCTTCGCGGCGGCATTCCTCGGAGCGACCGCGATCACCGTCGGCCGATTCAACGCGTGGGGCACCGTGGCCGCCCTCTACCTGCTGACGGTGGGTATCACTGCGCTCCAGCTGCTCGGTGCGCAGACCTGGGTGACCAACGTCTTCTACGGTCTCGCGCTCATCGTGTCGGTCACCGCCGCCAAGCTGGTCGGCAAGCGCCGGGCAGGAGCCCGGACATGACGGCCCTCAACGTCCTCGGACTGCGCAAGTCCTACGGTGGTGCGGTCGCGCTCGACGGCCTGAACCTGTACGTGCGCCCCGGTGAGGTTCACGCACTGCTCGGCCAGAACGGTTGCGGCAAGAGCACATTGGTCAAATCGCTGACCGGTGTGGTGACGCCGGACGAGGGGTCGGTCGAGGTGTTCGGCCGAACCCTGACCCTCCCGGTGGACGCTCCGCACGCGCACGGTATCGCCGTCATCCACCAGGACATCGGTCTGGTCGACGACATGACCGTCCTCGAGAATCTGGGTGCGAACGCCAAATACGGTGCCCGACTGCTGTCGCCGGTGCGTGTCGGACGCGAGAAGGCCATCTACCGCGAGCTGATGAACCGGCTCGGCTTCGACTTCCCGCTCGACGCTCAGGTGTCGACCCTCAGCCCCGCCGAGCGCGCCCTGCTCGCGGTGGTGCGGGCGATGCGCCTGATGGACGGGAATACGGACGAGCAGCTGTTCATCCTGGACGAACCGACCGCCGCGCTGCCTCGTCCGGAAGCGTCCCGGCTGCTCGGGCTCATGCGCCGGGTGGCGGACGCCGGCGCAGGCGTGATCTTCATCAGCCACCGGCTCGCCGAGGTGATGGAGGTGTGCGACCGGGCGACCGTGATGCGCGCCGGCCGTGACGTGGTCGAGGTCGCGATCGAGGACACGTCTCGCGCCGAGCTCGTCGCCCACATGCTGGGGCGACGCATGGACGACTTCTACCCGGCTCCTCCCACCGTCGAGCTCGGCGCCCCGCGCCTGACGGTGCGGGGCCTGACCGGACGACGCGTCACGGACGTCGACCTCACGGTCCGCGCCGGCGAGGTCGTCGGCGTCACCGGACTGGCGGGCATGGGGCAGGAAGAACTGCCGATGCTGCTCGCCGGTGACGAGAAGCCGGTCGCCGGAACCGTTCTGGTGGACGGAACCGAACTGCGGGCCGGTGATCCGCGGCAGGCGATCGACCACGGGATGACCCTGGTGCCGGGAAACCGGCTGCGCGACGGCTGCTGGGTGGAAGGTACCGCAGAGGAGAACGTCATCCTTCCCGTCGTGCAACGGCATCGTCGATGGAAAGGGCTGGACATCAAGGCGATGCGCAAGCGTGCCGCCGAGCTGATGACCGAGGTGAACGTCCACCCGAACCGGCCCGAACTGCCGATGTCCGCCTTCAGCGGCGGCAATCAGCAGAAGGTCGTGTTCGCGAAGTGGCTGCAGCTCGAGCCCGGGGTTCTGCTGCTGGACGAACCGACACAGGGTGTGGACCCGGGTTCGGCCAAGGACCTGCTGGCCGACGCCATGGCCGCGGCGACGAACGGCGCTGCGGTGGTGGTGTTCTCCGGTGAACACGAACTCCTCGCGGCGGTGTGTCACCGGGTGCTGGTGCTGCACCACGGATACCTGATCGACGAACTGTCCGGCTCGCGACTGACCGAACAACAACTCCTCGAAGCGTGTGAATCCCCGGCGGACGACGCGCTCCTGGCAATTCACTGACCTCGCCGTCGGATCCCGACGGCACAGACTCGCGATTCCGGCGACAGCGGAACCGCGTTCGACGAAGAGAAGGACCACGAACATGACTGCAGATCCGTTCCGTCTCGGCTGGTTCGGCAACCTCGCTGCCCCCGAATGGAAGTCGCCGTACAGTGGCATCGACGCCACCACCAACTACTTCAACGGCCGCTTCTACGTCGACATGGTCCGAAACCTGGAGCGGGCCGGCTTCGACTTCCTGATGATCGAAGACTCGCTGATGGTCAGCGACATCTACCGCGGCACCGCCGAGATCGAACTCAAGCACGCGCGTTACGCACCGAAGATGGATCCCGTCGTGACCGCCTCGATGCTCGCCGCGGCCACCGAGCACATCGGGATCATCGCCACCGCCTCGACGACCTTCTACCACCCGTACCAGCTGGCCCGGCAGTTCGCGACCCTCAACAACCTGACCGGTGGGCGAGTGGGCTGGAACATCGTGACCTCGAGCGAGGACCTCGCCGCGCAGAACTACGGCCTCGACAAGCTGCCGGAACACGACCTGCGGTACGAGATGGCCGAGGAGTTCGTCGACGTCGCGATGAAGCTGTGGGGTTCGTGGGAGGACGGAGCCATCCTTGCCGACCCGGAGAGCGGCTACTACGCCGACTACAAGAAGGTTCATCCGATCCACCACGAGGGCCGCTTCTACAAGTCCCGTGGACCCCTGAACGTGCCGCCGGGCCCCGGTGGACGTCCGGTGTTCTGCCAGGCCGGCGGGTCGCCGCGCGGCCGCGACTTCGCCGCCAAGTACGCCGACGTCATCCTCACGATCCCGCACGGCGTCGAGGGAGCGAAGGAATATCGTGCGGACATCCGCGCTCGCGCGGCCAAGTTCGGGCGCAACCCCGACGACATCAAGGTCTTCTCGGTGGTGTACCCGATCGTCGGTGAAACGGAGCAGGAGGCCAAGGAGAAGAACGCCGCTTGGTACGCCCGCAAGGAGCACAACTTCGAGGTCCAGATGGCGCACTTCGCGGCGACCATGGAAATCGACTTCTCCCAGTTCGATCCGGATCAGCCGATCCCGGACGATGTTTCGACCAACGGGCATCAGAGCCAGCTCGAGGTCTGGCGCAAGCAACTCGGCGGCCGCACCATCCGTGAAGGCTTCAGCGGAATGCGCGTCCAGACCACGGAGATGGTGGGTACCCCGGACTCGATCGCCGCGCAGATGGACGAGTTCATGCAGGAGGTCGGCGGTGACGGCTTCCTGATCTACGGACAGCCCATCAGCCGCCAGTCCATCGCGGAGATGACCGACGGTGTCGCTCCCGCCCTGCAGCGTCGCGGGCTTCTGCGCACCGACTACGCCCACTCCACGCTGCGCGAGAACCTGCGGTCGTTCGTCTGATGATGCACCGCTTCTATGTCGACACGCCGTGCGGGCAGATTCATGCCCGCACGGCGGGGTCGGGCCCCGAGATGGTGCTCCTGCTGCACCAGACGGCCGCGTCGTCGGCGATGTACGAAGCGTTCGCCGCGAAGTTCCTCGAGGCGCGATACGGCGAGCGCTACACGCTGGTCGCCGCGGACACCCCGGGATTCGGTATGTCCTACGTTCCGCGTGAGCAGTACGCGCTGGAGCGGTGGGCCGACGACATGGCCGCGGTCCTCGACGCCCTCGGCGCACAACGCGCCCACGTACTCGGTCACCACACGGGCGCCGCGATCGCCGCGACGATGGCGGCGCGCCATCCCGACCGGATCGTGAGTCTGGCGATGGTGGGTGCGACGGCCATGTCCCTGGAGGATCGGACGCGGTGGCACGCGGGGGTCACCGCGATGACACCGACCGCGGACGGCGCGCATCTGCTCACCGCCTGGGAGCAGGTCGGCACGATCGACGCCGACCTGACCTACGCGCCGGATCTGGTTCTCCGGCATCGCGAGGTGGTGGACAAGCTCCGGGCCGGTGTGCGCTGGCACGAGGCCTATCTCGCGGTCTTCTCCACGGATGTCGGGGCGCTGCTGGAGAAGGTCACCGCGCCGGCGCTGCTGCTGTGCGGAACCTCCGACGTGCTGTACCCGTACGTGCCGGAGACCGTGCGCGCGATTCCCCACGCACGATTCGTCGCCCTGGAAGGCGGCGGCTACATCCTGGACCAGGATCCCGCCGCGATCCTCGAGCACTACATCGGATTCCTCACCGACATCTCCAAGGAGGTCGAATGCCCACCAGTCCCGTAGTCGTCTGGTTCCTCGAACCGGGCAACGCAGCAACAATGCTGCGCACGATCGTCCAGCTCGATCTCGCGGGCGCCGACGCGGTGGTCCTGCCGGGCAGTGCGGACTGCCCGGAGGCGCTGCTGCTGGCAGCGGCGGCATCGCGTCGCGCCCCGCGGATCGGCGTCGTCGCGGAGATCTCCCCGTGGAGCCAGCCGCCCTTTCTCACGGCACGCGCTCTGGGAACCCTCGATGCGCTGACCCGCGGCCGGGCCGGATGGTTCGTCTCCGGTCATGACACCGGAACCGTGAGCACCGACGACAGCGGCCGGTGGTTCGCCGGCACAGCGACCGAGACCGAGCGTCAGGACGCGCTCGCCGACTATCTCGCCGCGACCGCTGCCCTCGGAAACTCGTGGGAGCCCGATGCCCTGATCGCGGACGTGCCCTCCGGCCGGTACGTGGACGCGGACTGTGTCCACGTCACGAACTATCACGGCCCCTACTTCTCCACCCGCGGTCCGCTGAACGCACCCCGCCCACCCCAGGGACGCGCGGTGCGGTTCGCCGAATACCGCGAGGGAACAGCGGAATCGGATGTCGCCGATGTTCTCGTCGTCCGGTGCGAGGAGGACATTCGCGCAGCGCGGGCGAGTGCGGACTGCGTGTTGCTGCGGGTCGCCGGGGAGGCAGCGGTGGCGCCTCCGGTGACGTCCGCAGACGGATACGCATTCTCTGCCGTATCGGGTCGACTCATCGGGCAGGTGTTGCACGAGACGCTCCCTGCGCTCGTGCCTACCCCGCGAGGCGGATTGCTGCGCGACCGATTCGGTCTGAGCGCCTCCGACTTCGAATTCGTCCCCTATCACGCCGAACAGGAGGTGTCGGCATGAGCGAGCCGATGACGCTCGGATGGTTCGTCAACTACATGCCCACCGGCTGGAACCGTCCCTGGGCGGGGCCCGATCCGCGGGCGTGGACAGATGGCAACTTCTACGTCGACATGGCGAAAGCGCTCGAACGCAGTTGCATCGACTTCATCATGCTCGAGGATTCGAGTGTGGTGCCCGAGAACTTCGGCGGCGACATGGTGGCCGAGTTCAAGGCCACCGTGAAGGCACCCAAGCACGATCCGCTTCCGTTGGCGGCGGCCGTCTCCCAGGAGACGAGCCGGCTCGGAGTGGTGACCACGATGAGTACGAGTCTCTACCCGCCGGATCGGCTGGCGCGGATGCAGGCGACGCTCGACGAACTGTCCGACGGCCGGTGCGGCTGGAACATCGTGACGTCCTTCGAGGATCTCGCCGCCCAGAACGTCGGCCTCGAGAGACTGTGGGAGCACGACGAGCGCTACCTCCGCGCCGACGAATATCTGCGCGTGGTCTCCGAGATGTGGTCCGGCAGCGGCGGAGTCGAGTTCGACGGCCGGTACTACCGGGTGAGCGGACCCGCCACTCCCATGGGCAGGCAGGAACGTCCCGTCCTGTGCCAGGCGGGTGGGTCACCGGCGGGCATGGATTTCGCTGCCGAGTGGGCCGACCTGATCGTCTCCGTTCCAGTGGGTATCGACGCCATGAAGAAATACCGCGACGGAATCCGGGAACGGATCGAACGCAGCGGCGGCGACCCGGACCGATGCCGGGTTCTGTACATGGTCACCCCGATCCTCGGGGAGACCGACGCGGAAGCGGTTGCGAAGCGGGACCGGATGTACTCTCCGGAGTCGGACAACTTCCTGCGCCGGATCGTCCAGTTGTCGAACATCTCCGAGATCGATTTCTCCACATACGATCTCGACGCACCCATCCCGGAGGATGCGACCACCAACGGGGCTCAGAGCATTCTCGACACGATGAAGCGGCTGACGCGGGAGTCCTCCCTCCGGCAGGTTCTCGGCAGCACGGGGGAGTCGACCTCGCTCGATCTGGTCGGCTCGCCGGCCACGGTCGCGGACCGCATGGAGGAGGCGATGGAGGTCGTCGGTGGCGACGGTTTCCTGCTCTTCCACGGCGGGGGAGGGCTCATCACCCGGCGCTATCTCGACGAGGTGCTCGACGGCCTGATCCCCGAGCTCCAGCGTCGGGGGCTCGCCCGCAGCGAGTACGCGGATGGGACGTTCCGGGAGCGACTGGACCGGTCGATGTCCGTCGGCCGGTAGCGGCGTTTTTCCGTATCAATCAGCCGACGTCGCGCAGTTTCCGCAGGTGATCCACGTGTGGACGCGAAGTGCATCGGCGCAATATGTACGCCACATTCAGGTCGCATTCCCGACACACACGTCGGGTCGAATACCCGGTGACGGGCGGAACGCCTCGCCCGAAAGGAGATCCACATGAAGGTCACTGTCGTTGCCGGTAATCCGAAGCCCGGCTCCCGTACTCTCGACGCGGCGAATCTGCTGGCCACCGCGCTCACCGGAGAGGCGCCTGACCACGTCGTCGACGTCGTCATCCTCGGTTCGGGCCTGCTCGGGTGGGGCGACGACGCGGTCAAGGAAGCCGTCGAGACCGTCGCCTCGTCGGATCTGGTGATCTTCGCCAGCCCGACCTTCAAGGCCACCTACACGGGCATCCTGAAGCTGTTCCTCGACCAGTTCGCCACCGGAGACGGACTGCGCGACGTGACCGCGGTGCCCCTCATGCTCGGTGCCGGACCTGCGCACGCGATGGCACCGGACCTGCTGCTCAAGCCGGTCCTCGTCGAACTCGGCGCGACCTGCCCGGCGCCGGGCCTGTACCTGATCGATTCCACCTACACCACCGACACCCGGATCGCGGACTACGCCGAACGTTGGTCTGCCGCAGTACGATCCACCGTCCGAACGGAGGCATGATGACCACTCCCACCCTCGACGGCGCTACCCTGCGTCGAGCCTTCGGTCACGTCCCCGCGGGTGTCGTCGCGATCTGCGCCGACACCGGAACCGAACGTCTCGGCATGGCCGCCAGCACCTTCGTGCCCGTCTCGCTCGACCCGCCGCTCGTCGCGTTCTGTGTGCAGAACACGTCGACCACCTGGCCGAAGCTTGCGGCGCAGCCCCGGCTCGGCATCAGCGTTCTCAGCTCCGAACACGACCGCGCGGCCCGCGTGCTCGCCGCCAAGGACGGCGATCGGTTCGCCGGTATCGGCACCGAAACCCGGGACGGCGGAGCGCTGTTCGTCGAAGGCTGTGGTGTCCGGATGGACGTGTCGATCGAACAGCAGGTGCCCGCCGGGGACCACGCGATCGTCGTGCTGCGCGTCCACGAACTGCACTGCGAGGAAGCCGAATCCACGGTTGAGCCGATCGTATTTCACCGCAGCGCATTCCGGAAGCTGGTGGCATCATGAGCCGCATCGAGGCGGCGCTCGACGCGATCCGCGCCGGACGGCCCGTCCTCGTCTCCGACGACGCGGACCGCGAGAACGAAGGTGATGTCATCCTCGCGGCGCACCACGCGACACCGGAATGGATCGCGTGGACCGTGCGGCACACGTCGGGCCTGCTGTGCGCGCCGATGACGGGGGCGCGGGCGGACGCCCTCGACCTGCCCGCGATGGTCGCCGACAACCAGGATCCGAAGCAGACTGCCTACACCGTCACCGTCGACGCTGCCCGCGGCGTCACCACCGGGATCAGCGCCGCGGACCGGGCCACGACACTGCGGGTGCTCGCCGATCCGACCGCGACCGCGCGGGATCTGATCCGGCCCGGACACATCCTGCCGCTGCGCGCCCGCCCCGGCGGAGTCCTCGAACGCCCCGGTCACACCGAGGCCGCCGTCGACCTGTGTGCGCTGGCCGGAGTGCCGCAGGTCGGTGTGATCGCCGAGCTCGTCGCCGACGACGGGTCCATGATGCGGATGCCCGCCATCGAGGACCTCGGAGCCCGCCACGACCTGCCCGTTCTCACGATCGAGGAACTGCGCAACTACCGGGCCGTGCACTCCTTCCCTGCGCCGGTCGTCCCGGCCGGCCGGATCGTGCGCGGCGACGAAACGCTCATGCCGACGCGATTCGGGACGTTCCGGGCCGTCGGTTACCTCGACCGGCACACCGGCGCAGACCACGTCGCCCTGCTTGCGGGGACTCCCAGCGACGGGTCCTTGGTGCGGGTGCATTCGGAGTGCCTGACCGGGGAGTCGTTCGCGTCGCAGCGCTGCGAGTGCGGTCCGCAACTCGACGCCGCGCTCGAACGGCTCGCCCAGGACGGCGGGGTGCTCGTGTACCTGCGCGGACACGAGGGCCGGGGGATCGGACTGCTCAAGAAGCTGGCCGCCTACCGGTTGCAGGACGACGGGCTGGACACCGTCCAGGCCAACCTCGAACTCGACGAACCCGCGGACGGTCGCGAGTACGGCGGTGCTGCGGCGATCCTGCACGATCTCGGGGTGCGGTCGGTGCGGCTGCTCACCAACAACCCCGCCAAGATCACGGGTCTGGAAGACAACGGGATCTCCGTGATCGGCCGTGAACCCCTGCACGTCGGGGTCGTGCCGGCGAACGTGCGCTATCTCGAAACCAAGCGGCGCCGCATGGGGCACATGCTGCCCGCAGCCGAGGGCTGACCGTCGGTATCCGTTCGAAAGCTCCTCGCGATGTTTCGGCCTGTAGTGGAATCGAGCATGACCAGGACGACTCGGCAGGAGTGATCGGCATGCGACCCACCGGCATCACGGCGAATCTGAACGTCCCGGACATCGAGGAAGCGAAGGAGTTCTACACCGACTACCTCGGGCTCTCCGTCGAAGAGATGAACCTGGGGTGGGTGGCGCGGTTCAAGACCCCGGACGGACGTGCCGTCGTCCAGCTCGTCAGTGGCGACGCGACCGCACCGGTCGATTCCGTGCTGTCCGTCCACGTCGGCGATCAGGTCGAAGCCGCCTACGAGGAGGCGCAGCGTCGGGGATTCGACATCGTCTATCCGCTGACGACGGAACCGTGGGGTGTGCGTAGGTTCTTCGTGCGCGCGCCCGACGGTTCCGTCGTCAACATCGTCAGTCACTCGGACGATGCCGGATAAGACGCGCTACCGGAGCGGCTGACGAGAAAGACAGCAGCGCGATGCCGGCATCGCGCTGCTGTCTTTCTCGATTGCGGCTACCAGGGGTGATCAGATCACCGACGACCCACCGTCGACCGGCAGGTTCACGCCCGTGATGAAACGAGCCTCGTCGGAGGCGAGGAAGAGCAGTGCGTTCGACACGTCGACCGGCTCCACCCACGGCGCGGGCAACGCGAGCAGCGTCCCCGACGCCTCGGCGAACTGCTCAGGGGTAACCTCCTCGAGGTCGGGACGGAAGAGCTTGTAGACGGCCTCGTTCTGGATCATGTCGGTGTTGCAGTTGGTGGGCGACACGACGTTGACGCGGATCGAGTGCGGAGCCAGTTCCATTGTGAGCGTGCGCATCAGACCGATGACGCCGTGCTTCGACGCGACATAGTGGCCGAACCGTGCGAAGCCCTTGGCGCCCGCGTCGGACGACGTGATGACGATGGTGCCGCCGCGCCCGCCTTCGACGATGTGCGGGATGGCGGCCTTGCACGTGTTGAACACGCCGTTGAGGTTGACGTCGATGACGTCGTTCCAGTCGCCGACGAGCAGGTCCGGAACCTCGTCGCCGAACTGGAAGATCCCCGCGTTGGCGGCGACGATGTCGAGACGGCCCAGCTGTGCGACCGCGTCGTTCAATCCCGCTGCGAGCCCGTCGTAGTCGCGGACGTCGGCGGTGTAGGAGACGATCTTGCGGCCCTCGGCCTCGACGAGCGCGACCGTCTCGGCGAGATCCGCTTCGGTGGCGGGATGGTAGAACTCGGCGGTGCGACCGACCTCGCCGCACACGTCCATCGCGATGATGTCGGCGCCTTCCTGCGCGAGGCGCACCGCGTGGCTGCGGCCCTGCCCGCGTGCGGCGCCGGTGATGAATGCGACCTTGCCTTCGACTCTTCCGGTCATGTCGACTTCCTTGTCTTGTGTTGCAGCAGTGGATGTTCGGTGGCGTCAGTCGCCGAGGTCGAGTTCGCCCATGCGTGCCCATTCGACGCCGGGGATCTCGGTGTTGAGGATCTGCGGGGTCCGGGCGAGCGCGGGACGCATCGCGTCGAGGCCGGCGCGGAAGTGCTCGGACGCGACGTGTGCGGACCCGGCGTCGCCATCGCGGAACGCCTCGACGAGCACGAACTGGTTCGGGTCGTCCACACTGCGGGACCATTCGAACCACAGATTGCCGGGTTCGGCGCGGGTTGCATCGGTGAAGTCCCGGGTGCGGTCGAGCCAGGTGTCGGCCTCCTCCGGCCGGACGGTGAATTTCACGACGATGAAGATCATGATTCTCCCTGAGAGGGTGGAAAAGGGTGCGGCGCAGCACGAATCGAGCGCTGCCGGCGCCGCAGGGAGTGGGGGAAGGGATTCCGGGATTACGCCCGGTGTGTCACGACAGGTTGTAGCGGTACGAGACCTTGTGCATTTCCAGTTCCATGAACGCTTCGAGGTCGCGGATCCCGCCGAGGGCGGGGATGCGCCGGTGGAGCAGTTCGTGGAGGTGGTCGTTGTCGCGGCACACCAGCTGCATGTAGAGGTCGGCGCGGCCGATGCAGGTGGAGACGTAGGTCGATTCGTCGAGCGCGGTGAGCTCCTGGACCAGCCGGTCCTGCGCGCCCGGTTCCACCTTGATCAGGACGAACGCGAGGACGCTGTACCCGAGGCGGAACGGATCGGCGATCGCGATGACGTTGAGCGCGCCGGACTCCTGCATGCGGCTCGAGCGGATGCGGACGGTTCCCTCGGAGACACCCAGCTCGCGGGCGATCTGCCGGTAGGGCATGCGGCCGTCCTCCTGGAGGAGGCGCAGGATGCCGCGGTCGATGTCGTCGAGACCGTCGCCCGGGTTCTCTCCCGAGTTCTGGTCTCCGTTCGACGGGTTCGGCATCTTGCGCATCCGCTCAGTTTAGGAGATGGTCCGGTGACGCGGGTCAGCCACGCCGACCGTCGAACTCGTCGTCGGGCACGAGCACCGCGCGACCGCGGATCCGGCCGTGGTGCAGGTCGTCGAGCGCCTGCTGGAAGTCGCTGAACCGGTACTTGACCGTGTGCAGCTTGACCTTTCCTTCCGCGGCCAGCGCCATCAGCTCGACCAGGTCGTTGTAGGTGCCGACCAGGTTGCCGACGAAGTTGATCTCGGTGCTGATGATGTCGATGGTCGGCACGTCGAGCCGACCGCCGTACCCGATGACGTAGTACGACCCGGCGCGGCGCAGCATCCCGACACCGGCTTCGATGGCGGTGCCTTCGCCCACGAAGTCGAGGACGGCTTCGGCGCCGTTGCCGCCGGTGAGGTCGAGGACCTGCTGCGTTTCGGTGCCATCGGCGACGACGGTCGCGTCCGCGCCGATCTGCTTCGCCAGATCCAGCGCATCCGGGGAACTGTCGACGACGACGATGCGCGCGGCTGTCATCGACTTCAGGACCTGGATGCCGATGTGCCCGAGACCGCCGGCGCCGATCACCACGGCGGTGTGGCCGGGACGCAGGATCGCGGCGGCCTTGCGCGCGGCGTGGTAGGCGGTGAGCCCGGCGTCGGCGAGTGCCGCCACGTCGGCCGGTTCGAGCGACGGATCGAGCTTGACGACGCTGCGCGCCGAGGTACGCAGGTACTCGGCCATGCCGCCGTCGGTGTCGATGCCGGGGAAATCGGAGTGCGTGCAGTGCACGTCGTCGCCACTGCGGCAGGCCAGGCACAGGCCACACGTGGCGAGCGGGTGCAGGATCACCGAATCACCGACGGCGACGTTGGTGACTGCCGAGCCGATCTCGGTGACGGTGCCGGCGTTCTCGTGCCCGATCGTGTACGGCAGGACGACGGAACTCTTGTCCTTCCACTGGCCTTCGATGATGTGCAGGTCGGTGCGGCACACTCCGGCGCCGCGCACCTTGACGATCACGTCGTGCGGGTCCCGCACGGTCGGCTGGGGCACCTCGTCGAGGGAAGGCTGGGTGTCGTAGGCGTGGACGCGGATGGATTTCACGGGTGGCTCCTGGAATCGGAAACGGGGGCTGGTTCGCTGGATGCGGTGTCGAGGGGCAGAAGTGGGTCGTCGTGGACCCGCCACTCGATCGTCGATTTGTCCTGAATGCGCTGGCGGTAGTACCAGAGCACGCAGGCGATCATGAGAATGCCGATGCCGGTGACGGTTTCGCTCAGGCCGCCGTAGCCGGTCAGGCCCGGGTTGAGGATGCCCACGGCGATCGCGAACGTGTTGATTGCGAACAGGGCGCACGCGATGACGACCCACGGTTTCGCGAGGCGGATCGGACGGATGATGTCGGGGCGGTCGCGGCGGAGCAGGACGAACGCGCCGACCGCGAGGGTCACCGCGGTGAGGTAACCCAGGTTGCTCGCGAGCAGGATCGCGATCGGCTCTCCGAGCACGATCAGGATGATGACGTTGATGAGCATGTCGGTGGTCAGGGCCCGGCCCGGGACGCCGTAGCGGTTGAGCTCGCCCAACTGGCGGATCGTGCCGCCGGACTGCGCGATGCCGTACAGGGATCGCCCGCCGTCGGCGGTCGCGGTCATCATCGCGATGACGAACGCGGCCATCACCGGAACCTGGCCGAGCCACGCATACGAACCGAGAATGTGCTCGAACGCGATGCCGATGTAGTTGACCGGGTTCGCGCCGATCGTCTGCTCGCCGAGGGCGCCGACCACGACGTAGGGCACGAGAATGTACAGGCCCATGATCATCAGGGCGGAGCGGCGCAGCGCGCGGGAGGTGTCCTTGACCGGATCCTTGTACTCGGCGGCGAAGCTCGCGCACACCTCGGTGCCGTAGGTCGTCCAGGCGGTGATGTAGAACCAGACGACGATCACCTTCCAGTCGAACGGCGAGCTCGTGCCAGTCCAGCTCAGGCGGGTGATGTCGAAGTCGGCGCCGGACGACAGGAATGGTCCGACGACGAGGACGGTCAGGCCGATCACCAGCAGGGCACCGGTGATGCGGGCGACGCCGGCGGCGATCTTGATGCCGAAGTAGTTCAGTGCCCAGGCCGAGACGATCGCGCCGATCGCGATGAGATAGGGCAGGCCCAGTTCGTGGCCGATGGGCAGACGGATCGCGATGTCGTTGTCGGGGAAGAACGCCTGCTCGATGAGGGTGCCGAGCACGACACCCTCGACGGACAGCGACAGCGACCAGCCCATCCAGTAGCCGAACGCAGCGATCGCACCGAGCGGCGCGAAGTGGCGCTTCCAGCCTTCGTAGGCGTAGACGGAGATGCCGCCCGAGCGGTCGGGGAACATCGCGGCCATCTCCGAGAACAGGTGGCTCTGGAGGAAGGCGAAGAAGCACGCGACGGCCCAGATGGAGATGGCGGTCCAGCCGCCGATCGCGCCGACGGTGTAGCCGAGCGTGAGGAACAGGCCGATCGGCATGTTCAGGGCGAAGACCATGCCGTCACGCCAGGTGAGCGTGCGGACCATGTGCTCGGGCGCGGGATCGGAACCCGATGTGTCGAGCGAACTCATTGGGTGGCCCCTTTCGAGTTGCCTGATGAGTGGAGGGTACGTCGGCGCTCACGGCGCGGACGAGACCCAGAGTTCGAGGTCGGCGACGGGAGTGCGTGCCGCGATCCACTGGCGGCAGCGGACCATGAGCCGGGGCTGGCCGATCAGGCAAGCACCCGTGAGCAGTCCGTCGCGGGCATACAGGTAGGCGAGGTCGTCGGGATTGCGGGAAAGTACGCGCAGGTCGTCGTGCCCGGTGGTGTCACCGACGATGTCGATGCGCCGCCCGAACTGGTCGGACCACACGTACGTCGCGGCGGTGACGGTGCGCTTGTCGTCGCACGCCAGGTTGTGCGCGACGACCTTGGCCTGTTCGGCGGCCGAGGTCCAGTGTTCGTGACGGTGCGGTGTGCCCGCGTCGTCGGTCCACGCGCAGACGTCGCCGACACCCCACACGTGGTCGCCCGCGCGTCCGGTCGCGTCGCAGATCAGTCCCGCGCGCGTGACCTCGAGACCGCTGCCGGCGAGCCACCCGGTCGCGGGAACCGCACCCACCCCGACGACCACCGCGTCGCACGGCAGCTCGGTTCCGTCGTCGAGGACGACGGACTCGACCGTGGTGGTGCCGCGAAGTCCGGCGACGGCCCGGCCGCACAGCAGGTGCACCCCGTCGGCGCGGGCGATGTCGGCGAGGACCGCTGCCGCGTCGTCGCCGACGCTGCGGGTCAGGGGCACGGGTTCGAGCTCGACGACGGTGACGTCGACCCCGAGGCGCCGCGCCGACGACGCGATCTCGAGGCCGATGAAGCCGGCGCCGATCACGACGAGTCGCCGGGACGCGCGCAGGGCCGTGCGGATGCGCGCGGCGTCGTCGGCGGTGCGCAGGGTGAAGACACCGTCCGGTGCGTCGGGAAAGGGATTGCGGGGCGTGGCCCCGGTCGCGACCACGAGTTCGTCGTAGTTCAGCGAACGGGCATCGGTGTGGACGGTGCGCGCGGCGGTGTCGAGGCGGCGGGCGGTCTCGCCCAGGTGCAGGGTGACCCGGTTGTCCGCGAACCATACCGCGTCCTGGAATGCCGTCGAGGCGGGCTCGTCGTCGAGGAGCACGGACTTGGACAGCGGCGGCCGGTCGTAGGGCAGATGCGGTTCGTCGCCGATCAGGGTGATGTCGCCGTCGAAACCTTCGGCGCGCAGGCCCTCGGCGACGCGGAACCCGGCGAGCGACGCACCGACCACGGCCACGTGCGTCATGACGCCGTCTCCTCGAGTGTGAGGGCGGCCGCGGGGCACGAACGCACCCCTTCCCGCACGTCGGCGAGGCGGTCGTCGGCGACGGTCGCCTCCAGAAGGTCGACCTTGCCGCTGTCACCGAGATCGAAGATGTCCGGTGCCGCGACGACACAGTTCGCGTATCCCTGGCATTTGCCAAGATCCACAAGGATTTTCGTCATCGTTCCGACTTTCGTCGTAGGGAGGTCAGGACGAGAGTGCCGTGACCGCGGTACGCATGAACGACTGCAGCGGGCTCTCGCTGTCGAGAAGGAGGCGACCGGACCGCACCCGGCCCGAGTTGTAGCCGATCTGCTGGATGTCGGTGGCGCGCTTGTCCTCGATGAGGGTGCGGTCCCACATGTCGAGCCATTCCTTCACGACGATCGGGTCGGCGCCCGGCTTGGCGTACATGTCGACGAACGCCCACGACTTCTGCGGCCCGACCGGCTGGATGCTGCCGATGAACCCGACATAGTCGTCGAGCGCGAAGAACGACGACGGGAACGTGAACGCGAACCGGAAACCCTTGAGGCCCTCGGGATCCACGTTCGTGGGCAGCCACTTGATCGGACCGGCGTGCCAGATCGTGTTGTCGGACGAATCGATCGCGTAGTCGTCGGGGGAGGTGTGGTACGTCTTGCCGAAGCTCGTGCTGTGCAGGGTCGGGCAGTGGTAGCACTCGACGGCGTTCTCCGCCCAGAGCTTCCAGTTGCATTCCATGTCGTATTCATAGCGGATCTGGAATTCGTAGTCGCGCAGGTCCGCGTTGAGTTCGTCTGTGCGGGAACGGATATCGGCGGTCACGGTGGCGAGGGGAGCGGCGTTCGGATCCGGGTTGACGAAGATCCACTGATCCCACCGCTCGACGGAGACGGGTTCGAGGGAGATCGTGGAGCAGTCGAAGTTCGGCTCGCGCTGCGAACGCGGAGCCGTCTTGAGCTTGCCGTCGAGGCCGTACGTCCAGCCGTGGTACGGGCACTGGAGCAGCGGCTTGTTGCCGTTCTCCTCGGCGATCGAGTGCAGGCGATGGCGGCAGACGTTGACGAAGCCGCGCAGTTGGCCGTCGCGGCCGTGCGTGACGATGATCGGGATCGCGCCGGCGCGGGTGACCGCGTAGTCGCCGGGCTTGGCGACCGCGGATTCGTGGCACGCGTACTGCCAGGACTTGGAGAAGATCTTCTCCTGTTCGAGCTGGTGGATCTCGGGTGCGTAGTAGAAGGGGGCGGGCAGGGTTTCTCCGGCGTCGAGGTCGGAGAGGAGCCGGTCGACGGAGGGAAGCGCGTAGCGGTCGCGCACGTCGTCGAGGGAAATCGCCACGAGGGGGGTCCTTTCGGTGGGGGAGCACACGGGGCTGTTGTGTGCGTCACATCGAATTGCGTACCAGCATGGGGTCACAGATACGCAATGTCAAGACAATATGCCGAATTGGCTGCGCATTGCGTAAAATCGCAGGTGCTTGAAGGTGGGAATGCGTCGCCGCGACGCGACGCGACTGCGCGGACCCGCGGGATCCGAGAGGAGGGCGGTAGGTTGGCCGGCATGAAATGGTGGTCGCTCGGCGGGGCGATAGCGTGCGAGGTCACCGCCACCCTCTCGCTGCGTGCTGCCACCGACGATCCCGTCTGGTACGTGCTCGTCGTGGCCGGCTACTGCGCGTCCTTCGCGTTCCTCGCCCGCGCGTTGCGGTTGATGCCCGTGGGTGTCGCCTACGGAATCTGGGGCGCCGCCGGCATCCTGCTGACCGCGGTTGCCGCGACCGTCCTCTTCGGCGATCCGATGACCCCGCTGATGGCGCTGGGCATGGCGCTGGTGATCGCGGGAGTGGTCATCGTCGAACTGGGCTCGCATCCCAGAATCGACCCGGTGGACGAACGTGACGACGAGGTCGCGGCACGGTGACCTGGCTGATTCTCGCTGCGGCGATCGTTGTCGAAGTGGCAGGCACGATCTGCCTCAAGTTGTCCGACGGTATGGCCCGCACCCGCTGGGTCCTGGCGACCGTCTCCTGCTACGTCGTCGCATTCGGGCTCGTCGCACTGGTGCTGGCGCGGGACGTTCCCGTCGGCGTCGTGTACGGCATCTGGGTTGCCTGCGGGGTTGCGCTCACGGCAGTCCTCGGACGCCTGCTGTTTCGGGACCCCCTCACTTTCCGCATGGTGATCGGCATTGCCCTGATCATGGCGGGAGTTGTTGCGATCGAGGTCGGTTCGCACTCCGCGTGAGGGTTACCGGAGCGGCTGACGAGAAAGGCAGCAGCGCGATGCCGGCATCGCGCTGCTGTCTTTCTCGACTGCGGGTCGTGCAGGGCGCGGCGGTGACCCCGATCGTCACGACGATGCGCGCACCGAGCGGGACATCCGCGGCCGTCCGGCCTTGACCAGCCCCGCCGCGACCACGATCTGGCCGACCATAGGCGACGTCGGCAGCGCGAGCAGTTCCCAGCCCGTCGACGCGTAGCCCAGCGCCCACACGACGATGGCGGCGGCCAGCGCCACGGTCGCGACCTGCCCGAGTGTCATGAGGTTCGCGGCCCAGTTGCGTGCGCGCTGTTTCACGAGAGTCACCGATCCAGCGATCACTCCGGCGACCGCGCACGGTAACCCGATCAGGGTCGGGAGTCCCAGCGCGAGTCCGGTATACGGGCCGACATCGACAACCCCGGAGAAGACGAGCTGCGGTACGGCGATCACCCACATCGGCACGGTGCACAACACCGAGACGACCGACACGGCCCAGAGTGTTCTCATCGCACCAACCTAGCCGAAAGATGCCCTACTGCACGGGATGACGACCGCGAGTAGGCGGCGAGGTTCGGAGCGTTTCCAGAGCCGCAAATGAGAAAGACAGGCGCGCGCGACCGGCATCGCGCTGCTGTCTTTCTCGATTGCGGCTACCGGGGCGAGGGCACTGCCACACTCTCCCGCGGCGCTTCGGATGAGGGTGTGTGCAATTGTGTTCGCTGGGCGGGCGTTCTCGCGCACCGGAACGAACCGCGGGGGAATCGACAGGGGGAGCAGTGACCGGGGAGTACCGTCGGCAGGCCGACGTCATCGAGTTCTGGCGTGCCGTGGAGTTGTTCAGTCCACAGCAGGTTCCGAAGGTCGACAGGTTCGACAGTCTGGAACCGGTTGAAGAGATGGCCGCCGAAATCCCACTGCCGTGGATGTTCTGCCGCCGACTGCGCCAGCCGTTACGCCGGAAAGGCAACGAGCGACAGTACATCGTCTACCTCGGTGTCTATCGAATCGACGAGGTGTGGACGGCCGTCGACGGGATCCTCGATCCGGGTGCCGAGAACTACGACCCCCGACCGGCCGGGGAATGTGCGCTTGCTGCGATCGTCCTGGACAAGGAGGGTTGCTACATCCCGGAGTCCGAGGTGTTGTCCGGCCTGGCGTGGGCGGCAGGTCGCACCCGCAACCCCGGACCCGGGTCACCGTCGTGGTTGCGCGGATTCCGCGAGGCGCAGGAACAATTGACAGAATTGCTCGACGACGGGCAAGAGGTCGACGTGCAACGAGGCGGCCGGCGCCCTCTGAGCGTCGGGATGCTCACCGACCTGCGGAATCGGATCGCGACCTTGACCGGGCTGGAGGGCATGGTCGACTGCGCCGAGATCAGAGTGCGGTCGGTGCAGGTCAACCAGTCCGACGGCATCGACGGCACCGACTTCCTGAACAGCTTCATCGCCGATGATCTCGATCGGGTGGCGGAACAGGTCGCTCACGGTGACATCGGCACCGGGCTCGCGCAGTACCTCACCGACGACACCGGGCTCGACTTGGCCGCCCGGGTCGACCTGAGCGCCGTCCCCGAAGCATCGCTGGCGGCCTGCCGCCCCGCCGCGACCCCGCCCGGCCGTTGGCCGAGCAAACCCGAGCATCCACTCGCGCTCGGCCAGCAGTTCGCTGTGAACACCATCATGGACGAGTTGCACAGCGGCGCCGGAATTTTCGCGGTCAACGGCCCTCCGGGCACCGGAAAGTCCACGCTGCTGCGCGATCTCGTTGCGGCGATCGTCGTCGAACGTGCCGACCGGCTCGCAGCCCTCGCGAACCCGGCCGAGGCGTTCGCGGCCACACCGCACCGCTGGAAGACCGGCGACTATACGCGGATCGTGCAGCGGTGGACCGAACCGTTCCACGGATTCGAGATGGTGGTGGCGTCGTCCAACAACGGGGCGGTCGAGAACATCAGCTTCGAGATGCCTGCCGCGGACGCAATCGACGGTGAACGATTCGAGATCGACTACTTCACCGACATCGCGACGGCGTTGCTGAACGTCGACGCCGCCGGCGATGCCGAACCGGCCCGGGCGTGGGCGCTGACCGCTGCCCGGCTCGGTCGCAAGAGCTACCGGTCCCGATTCACCAGCACCCTGTGGTTCGACGGAAAGGCCACGGGGCGGGATGCACCTGCCAGACGAGGCATCCAGTCGATTTTCAAGCAACTCGAATCCACGGGACCGGAACGTCCCTGGCGAGAGGCGGTTGCCGCATATCGTGCCCGGCGTGACGCGGTCGCGACGATGCTCGGCGAACGTCAGCGGGCCTACGAGCAACTCCGCGAGCGCGCGAATCGGCGCAGCGAACTGGGTGCGATCGAAGATCAGTTGGCGGCGCACGCGATCGCGGTTCGCAGCGCCGCCGACGCCGAGCACGTACGGCGCGGCACCGTCGAACGGACGCAGCAGGAGAAGTCCACGGCCGAAGCGGAACTCGCCGCGCACGATGCGACGCGAGTTCCGTGGTGGCGCATCGGCCGGCAGGCCCGCGAGGAACGACGGCGATGGCAGGCCCATCGCGACCAACTCGCCGAGGCCCTCGCCCGCTGGGACGAGAGTTACCGGCAGGCCTTTGCCGCCCATCAAGAAGCGACGCACGCGCTCGTCGCCCTGCAGGGCACGCAGGACGAACTCACCCACCGGTATCGCGGCACGCGCGCGCGTGTCGCAGAACTCGACCACGCGCTCGACGCGGCGCGGCAGCGGTGGGGTGCATCGGTCCCCGGTGAGGACAGCGACACCGCCCCGGCGAGGGAACTGGCCGCGCCGTGGTCGGACGAGGAGGTCACCGAGGCGCGATCACGTGTGTTCCTGGCCGCCCTCGACCTGCACCGGGAATTCCTCGCCCACGTGCCCACTCAGATGCGGCAGAGCCTGCACGGGGCGACCGACGTCGTTTCCGGAAGCGCACCTCGGGATCTGGATCCGGCCGCCGTTGCCGACGCGTGGCGCGCGTTGTTCTTCGTCGTCCCCCTCGTTTCGACGACCTTCGCGTCCTTCGACCGGGTGTTCCGCGGACTCGGACGGGAAGCGCTCGGCTGGTTGCTCATCGACGAGGCCGGCCAGTCCACGCCGCAGAACCCGGTGGGCGCGATCTGGCGGTCTCGCCGTACGGTCGTCGTCGGCGACCCGATTCAGCTCGAACCCGTTGTCACACTGCCGTTCCAGGCTCAGCAGGCGGTACGCCGCGAGTTCGGCGTGGACGAGCGGTGGCTGCCGGCGCGGTCGTCGGCGCAGTCTATCGCCGATCGCCTCAACCGGTGGGGAACGACCCTGCCCGGCGACGAGGGGCCGATCTGGGTGGGTGCACCGCTGCGGGTGCACCGGCGTTGCGACGAGCCGATGTTCTCGATCGTCAACACCATCGCCTACGGCGGCACGATGCTGCACGGCAGGGATCCGCGCCCACGCGGGTCGCTGCCGTCGTCGCGGTGGATCGACGTCACCGGCCCCTCCAGCGGTCATTTCGTGCGGGCGGAGTACGACCGACTCGTCGAACTTCTCGACGACCTGGCCCGGAGGGGACAGGACATGGGGGAGGTGATCGTGTTGAGCCCGTTCCGGGACGTCGCGCGACGGCTCACGGCGTTGCCCGCGCGGTTCGGCGGACTCACCGCCGGGACGGTGCACACCGCGCAGGGCAGGGAAGCCGATGTGGTCTTCCTCGTGTTGGGCGGCGATCCGGCGAGCGACGGTGCGAAACGCTGGGCCTCGTCGAAACCGAATCTGGCGAACGTCGCGGTCAGCCGGGCGAAGAAGCGCCTGTATGTGATCGGGGACCGCGCGGCGTGGTCGCGGCATCCGCGCTTCGATGTGCTCGCCCGGGAACTGGCTCGCCACGTCGAGCAGTCGGCCCACCCCGATGGATAGGGACGCGTTACCAGAGCCGCAGACGAGAAAGACAGCAGCGCGATGCATGCATCGCGCTGCTGTCCTTCTCGTCGGCGGATACCGTCGGGGTGAGCGTTACCGGGGGTCAGAACAGCCGCGGGGTCGCGTGCGATCCGTCCCGTGCCTCGGTGATGCGGGCGTGCCAGCGGTCGACGAGCCACATCTCAACCAGTTCGGGCCGGGTGGTCATGAGCGAGGCCCACGTGGTGAGCAGATCGACGTACCGGTGGTAGCGGCGCAGCGTGAAGTCGGCGACGGACGGATCCTCGAGCCATCCTTCGTGGACCAGCGTCGACACCCCGTGCTGGTCGAGCAGCTGCGCAGGCCCGGCGTCTGTCTGGACCCCGACCGCCCACAGGTACGTCGCCAAGAGTGGAACGCCGATCCCGGGGGTGTCCGGCCACCCGGACCACGTCTGCCGGGACGCCTCGGGCAGTTTCTTCGTCTTCGCGCAGTAGTCGAGCACCCCCTTGATCTTCGCGAGCCTGTCCCGGTTCTTCGGGGCGCGTGCGTCGCGGACGTCGGGGAATCGGCGGGCGCCGCGTCGTCGTGGATGCGCGCTGCGCCACGCCGCGCACAGGAACAGCAGGCCCAGGCCGTCGTGGTCGGCGTCGATCAGTTCGCTGCCCAGCCGAAGGTCGTTCCGCGGGACGATCGCGTCACCGTCGGTGACGACACGTCCGTCGAGGTTGCGGCCGCGCAGCCGGATGCCGTGGCCGGCCCGTTCGAGGTGGTCGTTCCACCATGCCAGGTCGACGGTGACGCCCTCGTCGAGCACCTGCAGATCGAACGACCGCGCCCGGCACCACTCCGAACATGCCTTCGGTGGCTCGAATCCCTCGTCGTAGGGGTGCATTCTGACGAGACTGCCACGACGAACCGCTAAACCGGTGGTGGGACACGCGCAGATGCCGGGACGTGGCCAGGTTGGTTCCCGTCCTCTGCCGGTTCGCGTTACGGTTGAAAGTGCCAGACTCGACAATCACCGTTCGACCCAGCGGCGAACGTACGCCCGCGTCGTCGCATGCGGAGGTTCGAAACACCATGGCCACTTACACATTCGACGTTTTCGTCAGTCTCGACGGGTTCGGTACCGCGGTGGATTGGCCCGGGTACTGGGGCAAGGAGGGGCCCGAACTCGTGGCAAGCCGTGCCGAGGCGTTCGGGTCCGACCGGATCCTCGTGCTCGGTGCCAACACCTATCGGGACTTCTATCGGATCGTCAAATCCGGGGACGATCCCACCTTCGATCTGATCGACAAGGCCCGGAAGATCGTCCTCTCGAAGACACTCCAACCGCCGTTGAAGTGGGAGAACACGACGCTCGTCGCCGAGGACGCGCTCACCGCGATCCCTCGGTTGAAGGCCGAATCCGACCTGCCGCTGTGGTCGCACGGGAGCCTGTCGATGAACCGCGCGCTCATGGCGGCCGGGCTCGTCGACCGACTCGTGATCACGATCTTCCCGGCGATCACCGGCACCAGCGGCCGCAACCCGGTGTTCGTGCCCGGTGCCGAGTTCGACCTCGAACTCCTCGAATCCCACACGTTCGACGGCCGCGTCCAGCAGCTGGTCTACGCGCCGACCCTCCACAAGGGTCCGCCTCGCGATGCCGAGAAGTCGGGTCCCAGCAGCATGCCCGGAAACGAATCGCCGGCCCTGAGACGGTTCGAGGGCGAGAAGGTCGTGCAACTCCAGACCCGCAAACGCGACGGGACCTGGGTCGACACACCCGTCAACCTGGTCGTCGACCATGGCCACGCCTACTTCCGCACTCCCGCCAAAGCGTCTAAGAACAAGCGGCTGCGCAACTTCCCGGACGTGCGCATCCGCCCGTGCACGTGGTCGGGAAAGCCGACGGGCCCGCCTGCCCAGGCGACGGCGCATCTGCTGTCCGGTGAGGAGTACCACCTTGCAGGCGCGTTGATCGACGAGAAGTTCCCCGTTGTGCAGCGCGTCGGTGTGCACCTGGCTCACCGGCTGATGCGCACGTCGGCGCTGCATTACGAATTGACCGACGTCACCGACATGTAGGGAGGGCTACGATGCCTCGAATCTCGCCTCCACGTCCGCGGTGATGCTGATGCGATCGGGTTCGAGGGCAAATGTGGGACCGCTCTCCGCGGAGGCGGGTGCCATGTCCGCGCGCATCGCCGACCGCAGCACGGGTCCACCACCCGGGTACGGGGTCGGGGGCGTCGGCAGCCCGAGCATGCCCGGATCGGCAATCGCGACCGCGCGGAAACTGTTGTATCCCAAGCTCTTCGTGTAGCCCTTCGCTTTGTCGAGGGCGTTCTGCACCGCAAGGTCGCGGACTTCGGCGAGCTTTTTCTGCCGCGACTTGCGGGTGATCCACCAGCGCAGATCGGAGACCGTGACGGCCTCGATCCCCGAGACCCGGTCCACGAACGTGGCGACCGCGTCGAACTCGTGGAACGTGACCGTGATCGACGCCGACGACGTGTACCGCCACGGGAGCGTCTTGCCCTCGTTGTTGTACGGCCGGTACCGGGTGTGCCGCACCTGGTCGAACGTCCAGCGCTTCACGGGGCTGTCGGGACGCTCACGCAGGTCGGTGACGAGACCGGTCACGGAGGCGATCGCCGCCGCGACCGGGTCGGCGGCCTGCTCCCGCGTCGCACCGTCCGCGTGCACCTGCAGGGCGACCGTGCATCGGTTCGGGGCGTACTCGCGTTCGGCGTGACCGGCGACCGTGATCGTGACGGGGAGATCGTTCATGACCGCGAGTGTGCCAGCACGACACGACCTTTGCCGGTATTCGCAGCTCAGGCGTCCTCGACGGCGGCGAGCAGCATGCGGGCGGCGACCGCGACGAGTCTGTCCCGGTCGGACCGTGGCGGGCGCAGCAGAGCGATCCGCGAGCACAGACTGGCGGTCGCGCCCATGATGATGAACACGAGGTCGTCGAGTGCGGCGTCGTCGAGATCCGGTCGCAGGCGGGCGGGGATGATCCGGCCCAGCGGCCGCAGCGGTCCTTCGATTTCGGCCCAGGCCATCCCGAATTCGCTTTCACCGGACGTGTACGACACGCGCAGCACGGCCGCGTGCTTCTCGAACGCCGCGGTGAGGCTTTCGACGACGGTGACCATCGCGACCTCGGGTTCCTGATCCATCGCCCGGCCGATCGCGGTCGACAATGTCGTGGTGATGTCGTGCACCGCCGACATCCGCAGTTCGTCGACGATCGCGTCGATGTCCGGGAAGTAGCGGTACACGGTGCCGATGCTGACGTGGGCGTGCTCGGCGAGGGCGGTCGTGGTGGGACGCACCGACGGACTCTTCGCGAGCAGCTCGTGCGTAGACGCGAGGAGGTGCTTGCGCATTTCGCGGCTGCGCTGCTGAGTCGGCGACTTACGTGCGCCTCTACCTGCAGTGTTTCGGTCCTGGTGGGAGCTCACAGAAAGTGAATAGTAAGTGAGGATTCCTCGTGTTTCCATGAGATGCATGGAGCGACGGATTCCTCGGGACCTTGCCAACGCAGACATCGCGGTGCGTCGCTACGGCGACCTCGGACACCGGTGGCTGGACGGAATGTGGCAGGCAGATCCGCTGGCCGACGCCGTGGTCGCCGACGACTTCGGTGCCTCGACGGCGACGGACGCGGTGCGGGCCGCGCTCGAAGGCGGAATCGACTCGGTCGCCGACGCCCCCGAATCGCTGCGCATGCTGTTCAAATTCCTCGACGACGAACCCGCCTGGGTCGACCACGACCGTCTCGACAACGCCGCCGACGCGCTGGTCCGGCACACCCCGATCCTCGGCATGGTGCTCGGCGCCGCCTCGCTGGTGCGCGGTGCCGGCAACGAGATCGCCGGTAAGCCATTGGCTTTGACCGGTCGGTACGTCAGCCAGCCGGCGGTGCGGTCCGTCGAGGTCGGGGAGTGGCTGCGGCACGTGCTCACCCGCGGTGGAATGCGACGTGACGCAGCCGGTTTCGCGTACACCGTGCGGGTCCGGCTGATCCATGCGCACGTGCGCCGCGGCATCCTCGCGAGCGGTCGCTGGGACGAGGAGGCGTGGGGAGTGCCGATCCCGCAGTCGTACATGGCGTTGACGATGGCGGAGTTCGGGCACATCGCCGTCGAAGCGATGGAGATGCTCGGGGTGCGGTTCACCGACGAGGAGCGTGACGACATCTACCACCTGTGGCGCTACGTCGGCCACGTCATCGGGATGAGCGACGAGCTGAACCTGTGCAAGGAAGCCGACCACATCCTCGTCGAGGAGCTGTACCGGCTGACCTCGCCCGGCCCGGGCGACGACGACCGGGAGTTCGTCGTCGCGCTCACCGACGACTACCTCGTCCCGGAACTGGCGAACCTGCTGCCGGGCAACGAGCGCATCAAGCGGGCCGTGTCGCGGACGTTGATGTACGGCCTGCAGCGCGTGTTCATCGGTGACGCCGACGCCGACGCCCTCCACATCTCGGACGGGCCGATCAAGCACGTGCTGCGCCACGTCGGCCCTGTCCTCGCTCTCGTCAACCGCATCCAGGACCGTCGCCACCCGGACCGCGAGCGGGTGACGCTCCGCGCCTACAAGGGTCGCGATGCCGCGATCGAGCGGATGCGGGTCGACTACGGCGTCGAACACGACCTGGTCGACGCGGCGCCGCGCTGACCCAGCCCTACTTCTTGCCGCCGTCGAAGCGGCGCCGATCCCTCGGTGTGCCGTTGTGGCGGTTGGAGCCGCCACAACGACACACCGGCGGCGGAGCCGCCTAAGGGATCCACTTCACCCGCAGCAGCGGATGACCGAAGTAGATGTAGGCGAGGGAGGTCGCTGCGGGGTTCGTCTCCACTGACAGGCACCGGGATTCACGCAGGAATTCGGCAGGCGATCGCACATCGGTGAACAGGGCGGGGTAGAACGCCGCCGCGAGTTCACGGGCCGCGGTGTCGTTCACCTTCCACAACGGTGCGACCACCGCTTCGGCGCCGATGTTCAACAGTGCGAACGCCATACCCGCATAGATGCCGAACACCTCGCGGCCCTGTGCGAGCTGGCAGGCATTGAGGAACGCCAGCCGAATCGGGCTCGACTCGACTCCTTCGACGGACACCGGGCTCAGATAGTTGCCGTCGACCAGGTAGATACCGTCGCGCATGCCGGTCGGGTCGAAGTTGCCGTGCACCGCGAGATGCAGCGCGTCTGCCCTCGGGGTGCCGTCGAGGCAGCGCAGGATGTCCCTCATCCGTGCGTCGACGGGCTGCGCCGCATAGTGCGCACGCAGGTGGGCGGCCTCCCGCGCAGCCTCCTCGAGATTCTCACCGCCGGAGTACTCCCCGAAGACGACGGCCATCGAATCCAGTTCGAGGCGGGGAGCGGGAGCGGGGCTCCGGCCGTTCGCCAGGTACGGCCAGCGGCCGATGACGGTCTGCGCACCGAGGAGGGGCGGGTCGTCGTGGCACCACGGGATGCGGGCCAGCTCCCACGGGATGTACGGGTCGGCGGACGCGAGCAGCACACTCGGCGGACCCTCCACCGCGTCGGCCGTGGCCTTCAATGCCTGCCATACCGGATCGGGAATCGCGTCGGCGATACGCCGGCCGACGCCGCGCAGGTAGTAGGGCAGATCGTCGAGGGTCGTGCGGTCCTCGACGCCGTTCAGTAGTTGCCGCACGGTGGTCGCGACCGTCACAGGAAGATCCGCGGCGACGAAACTGCCGTCACCGACCGTCGGATGCGGAGACCGGAAATACCAGAACAGGCGCTGCCCGCCGACGTCGTTGCCGGGCGTGACCACCAGTTCCAGATCGGGCCGCGTGTCCGGATCGGTCGGCAGCACCCAATCGACGCCGGCTCGCTCGGGCTCGGCGGGGACGGCACCGTCGCCGACCACCACCGACCTAGTGGCGATCCCGATCGTGCGACCCTCGATCGCGTACACGGCAAGGATGCTGCGGGCCGGCGTCAGGGCGACGTCGTCGATCGCACGCAACCGGATCACGTCGTACGGATAGGGATCGTCGGGATTCACGGCGATGGTGCGGACAAGCGAGGCGCCACCCAGCACCTCGAAGCCGTCGGCCGAAACCGTCACCGTCAAAGTGAATTCCGTGTCCGGAACCGAGAGAGGTTGGGGACTCGTGACGCCGCGTCCGGGTGACTCCGCGAGACCCACATCCAGCTCGAAGACACCACCCGGGGCGACTCGATCGGGCGCGTCGAGCCGCGCGTAAGCCGTGCGGGTGCCGGTCGACGGTTCGGGTGCCGGGGCGGATTCGAGGATTCGATCCTCCGGAAATGTCTCGGCCACTGTCGCATCCGGTGCCGCTTCGGTTTCGTCGAGGTCGGTATCGCGGTGGACCAGGGCAAGGAGGCGGGCGAGGACTTTCGCCACCGCCCGCACCGTACGTGCCAGGAGGCCGGTCACGGAACGACCGGCCTCCCGAGTCCGATGCTCACCACGGGTAGGCATCACGGATGAACTCCTTGTCCGTATCGGACAGTTCGGAATTGAGATCCGCGGAGAATCCGTCGGTGGTCCACCGGGCCGGAATCGGATACATCATGATCGAGTCCGGATCGGTGGGCGTGGCCGAAACCGACCGCGGGTCATACCGTTTGAAGATGTTGTGCTCGATCGTCGCGGGATCCCAATTGTTGGGCGGACCCGACAGGTCGGCGATGACGGCCCGGCGGTTCCACGCGATCGGACGGTTCGGGTTCTGATGCTCGTGGATGAGCCCGAGCGCATGCCCGAACTCGTGGAGGACGACGCGGCGCAGCTCGTCGTCGGACGACGAGGAAGTGAGCCACCCGTAGTTCATCGTGCGTTCCGCCGGAGGGATCTGCCGGCACTGGGTGCCCAGGTACGACCAGGATCCGTCGCCCTGTTCGAAGCCGATCCGGATGTCCGCCGGACCCGAATCCACAAAGCGGAAAGAGAGATTCGCCATCTTCTCCCCGGTCCATTCCTCTGCGACGTTGCGTACCCGTCGCCGCAGGTCCGGATCGCCCTCGAGGAATCGGACGGTGACCCGATCTCCGACGCCCCATTTCGATTCCTTCAGCAGCGCGGCCCGGGTCTTCTCGGTGGCCTGTGGCGGCAACACCAGTGAACAGAAATGTCGGGCATTGTTTTCGGTCATGGCATTTCCTCGATGGGTTTTCCGGCGGGACGGACGATCCCCCCGGTTCGGGTAGGGGTCAGGGGTTCAGGTTGACGATCGTGTTCTTTCCTCCGGTGTCGATCTGCCGTGTTCCTACGCGACCGATCGCGGCCGTGGATCCGATGTTGATGCACGAATCGAAACTGTTCCGGTAGACGTACATCGGACCGAAGTTCCCGACCCACCGGGCGCCGTCGCCGGCCTCGGCGTAGTAGTACATGAATCGGTTGGTGGTGTTGAGTACATGCGCCATCTGTCCGGGTGCGATGTTCCACCAGCCGCGCGTCCCCCAATTACCGTGATTGCCACAGGTTCCGGGGCTGTAGAACATCACCGCCACCGATACCGTGGCGGGATAGTTGTTGCGAAAGCGGATTTCCATCGTCGATCACCCTTCAGGTGTGTACTGGCGGATCAGGTCGGCGACGGATGCCGTGGGGATGTCACCTTCGCTGCACGGCTCGAGCGCGTGCGCGCCCTCCTCGGACGGGACGTCGGCGACGCCGGGCGAGTCGTCGAATCCGACACTCTGGTCGATTTCCGTTCCGGCGAACACGGGGGCGCCGAAATCGGCGGTGGGTTCCGGTTCGCGAGAAGAACTTCGGGAATCCGTCATGGTTCCTCCTCGTGGGGATGGTGCGGATCCTCAGTCTGTGCCGGTCCGGTAGCGACGGTCACGAGTAGCGCGCTACCTGTCTGTGGCGCCGTTCGTCCTCGACTCCGACGCGGACGGGTCGTGGACTGCGGGTAGTCGATCGGCGGCTGGGTTCGCGTCACGCTGATTCTGGTGATTGTGTCCACCGGGGTGGATGCGGAATCTTCGCGGAAGACAACGCGCGACAGGAGCCTACCCGTGACCGAACCACTGGATCTGATTACCGACGTTCTCGTCATCGGCGGTGGACCCGCCGGGACGTGGGCCGCCTTGCGTGCGCGCCGCGCCGGGGCCGACGTCGTGCTCGTCGACAAGGGCTACTGCGGGACCAGCGGCGCGACCGCACCGTCGGGCACGGGTGTCTGGTACGTCGCGCCCGAGCGGTCCGCGCGGGAGCAGGCCAAGGCGAGCCGTGAAGCGCTCGGTGGCTACCTGGCCGATCACCACTGGATGGACCGGGTGCTCGACCAGACGTACGAGAACATGAACCTGCTCGCGGACGAGGGCCGCTACCCGTTCCCCGTCGACCCCGACACCGGTCTGCAGATTCGCACCGGCGTGCAGGGCCCGGAGTACATGCGACGGATGCGCGCCTGGATCAAGCGCGCCGGCGTGCGGATCCTCGACCATTCGCCGGCGCTGGAACTGCTCGTCGACGCCGACGGGCAGGTGCGCGGCGCTGCGGGATACCGGCGCCAGGCCGACCGTGACTACCGGATCACCGCCGGGGCCGTGGTCATCGCGAGCGGGGGTTGCGCATTCCTGTCCGGTGCGCTGGGCACCAACGTCGACACCGGCGACGGCGCTCTGATGGCCGCCGAGGCCGGTGCGTCGTTCTCCGGGATGGAGTTCGCGAACGCATACGGGATCGCGGCGGCCGGTTCGACCGTCACCAAGACCGCCTACTACGGCTACGCGACGTTCTTCCACGCGGACGGTCGCGTGCTCGAAGGCGCCGGCTCGTCGCAGGGCCGTTCGGTGATCGCGCGGACCCTGCTGACCGAACCGGTGTTCGCTCAGCTCGACCGCGCCGACCCGCAGGTGCAGCGGATGATGAGGGCCGGACAGCCCAACTTCTTCCTGCAGTTCGACCGGCGCGGCATCAACCCGTTCACCGACCGCTTCGAGGTGACGATGCTCGCCGAAGGCACCGTCCGCGGCACCGGCGGTATCGACCTCGTCGACGACACGTGCGCGACGTCGGTGCCCGGTCTGTTCGCCGCCGGTGACGCCGCGACCCGCGAACGCATCTGCGGGGGATTCACGGGCGGGGGCAGCCACAACGCGGCGTGGGCGATGTCGTCGGGCAGCTGGGCGGGAACCGGCGCGGCCCGATTCGCGCGCACGGTCGCGCGGGTGACCGCCTCCGATCTGCGCCCGGCCGGTCGGGCGGGGCTGCGCCCGACCGGCCGTCCGACCCTCGACACGGCCACGGTGCTCGCCGCGGCCCGCGACGAACTGCTCCCGGTCGAGAAGAACCTGCTGCGCGACGGCCCCCGGCTGCAAGCAGCGCTGGGTCAGCTCGACGGGCTGTGGGCGGATGCGACGCGGAGTCTCGGCGCCTCGGGCGAGGAGCGGGTCCGGGCACGGCAGGCGGCGGCGATCACCGCAGTCGGCCGCTGGATCTACCATTCCGCGCTGGCCCGCACCGAAACCCGCGGCATGAGCAAGCGGTCCGATCATCCCGACCTCGACCCCGCCCAGCATCACCACGTTCTGACGGGCGGGCTCGACACGGTGTGGACGCGAACCGGGGCGGTCCGGAACTCACTGCTGGTGGCGTCATGATCGAACTGCTGATCGCCGACGCGTGCATCGGCTGCGACAAGTGCGTCGACGCATGCCCCACCAACGTGTTCGAGCGCACCGCCACCGGCATCCCGGTCATCGCCCGCCAGAGCGACTGCCAAACCTGCTTCATGTGTGAGGCGTACTGCCCGACCGATGCGCTGTACGTGCATCCGCAGGCGACGCCGGTGTCCGAGGAGGACCTCGACGCCGAACACATCGGCCGGTACCGGGCAGAACTGGGTTGGGGTAACGGTCGCGTCCCCGGCGCTCGGCGGGCGGTGGGCCCGAAACTGCCGCACGGCCCGTTGCCGCCGAGGCTTCCCGCCGCGGTTCTGGGCGGGTCGGCGTGACCGAGCTCCGCGTCGCGGTGCTCGGTGCCGGAGGGCGCGCGGGCAGTGCCGTCGTGAGAAGGATTCTGACCGAAGGTCATTCGGTCACTGCGCTGGTGCGGGCGAGGGCGCGGCACCCGTGGTTGGCCCAGCGAGGGGTCACCGTGGTCGAAGGGGATGCCACCGATGCGGCGGATGTGGCACGCGCACTCGCCGACGCGGATGCCGTCGTCAATGCCGTGACGCCGTTCTCGACCCCGCCGCCGTCGTTCGACGGGTTCGACGAGACGTTCTACGCGCGGGTGCTGGGCGCGATCCTGGCCGGGCGGCGATCACCCGACGTGCGGATCGTGACCGTGGGATTGTTCGCGAACCTGCAGTTGCCGGACGGTCGTGTCGTGTCGGACGTCGTCGATCTCTTTCCACAGGAGTTGCTTCCGTTCGCCCGCGCCCACGCGGGTGAACGCACGGTTCTGTCGCAGGCGGATCCGGCGCCGGACTGGCTGATCGTCACCCCACCGGCGGGTCTGTCGTCCGACGCGGCCGAGGTGTCGGCGTACACGCTGACCGAGGTCGTCGGCCCGGAAGCGCTGGGTGCGGCGCTGTCGTACGAGACGCTTGCGGCCGCTGTGGTCGACGAGATCGTCATGCCCACGGTTCGGCAGCGTCAGGTGCTGGTCCTGCCGGCGGCTTGACTCCCGCCAAGTCGCATCGTCGATCGATGCCGGCCGGAAAAGGCGCCGAAGCGAACCGTTTCCGGCCGGCAACGCCGTCATACGCGGTCGTCACCCCACGGGATCGGCAGGCCGAGGTTGCCGCGCAGTGTCGTCGACTCGTATTCCCGCCGGAAGATGCCGCGACGCTGCAGCTCCGGAACCAGCTGGTCGACGATCAGCTCGAGACCGCTCGGGAAGTAGTCGGCGTTGAGGTTGAAACCGTCGGCGCCGCGCCCGCGGAACCACTCCTCGATGGAATCCGCGACTTGCTCGGGTGTTCCGACGACGACCCGATGGCCGTTCGGATTGCGCGCGAGCAGTTCCCGGACCGTCAGGTCTTCCCGCCGCGCGAGATCGAGGATCGCGTTCGCGAAGCCCTGACTCACCCCGGCCCGAGCCGAAAAGTCCTCGATCTTGTCCCACGGCAACGCAGCATCGAGTGCGAGGTCGCCCGGGTCCAGACCGAGTGTCCTGCTGAGAGATTCGAGTTCCTCCTCGAATCCGGCGATCTCGTCGAGCCGGTCCTTCCGCTCGCGCGCCTCCTTCTCGGTGCTGCCCAGAACGGGGAACAGGCCGGGGAGGATGAGGATCTCGTCCGGTGAACGCCCGTGACCGGCAGCCTTCGACTTGACCGTCCGATAGAAGTCCTGCGCTGCGGCCAGCGTGTGATTGACGGTGAAGACCGCGTCCGCGTGCCGGGCCGCGAGTTCGATGCCCTGCGGCGAACCGCCTGCCTGAAGGAGGACGGGACGGCCCTGCGGTGAGCGCGGAACGTTGAGTGCCCCGCGAACCCGGAAGTGCTCGCCCTCGAAATCGATCGGGTGAATGCGCGCCACGTCGGCGAACTTCCCGGAACTCTGATCGGCGACCAGTGCATCACGCTCCCAGGAGTTCCACAGCGCCTTGACGACTCGGACCGATTCCTCGGCGCGACCGTAGCGGACGTCGTGGTCGGGCACGGCGTCGAGTCCGAACAGCCTCGCGGAGGCGAGCGCGCGGGTCGCGACGACATTCCATGCCACACGCCCACCGGACGCGTAGTCGAGGGAGGCGATCTTGCGTGCGATGTTGTACGGGTGATCGAAACTCGACGACACGGTCGCGACCAGGCCGACGTGCTCGGTCGCCCGCGCGACCGCGGTGAGCGGAACGATCGGGTCGAGCGCCTGCCACGGTCGCGTGATGTTCGGCGCGGAGTAGTCGAAGCCGTCGGAGAAGAACACGGCGTCGAGGCGGCCGCGTTCCGCGAGCCGCCCGATCTCCTCGTAGTAGCCCAGATCGAGGAACGAGAGCGGATCGTTCTGTACGCGCCACGAGGCCGGGTGCCGGCCGCTGTTGTTGACGTTGATGTTGAGATGCAGCCTGCGTTCGGTCACCGAGCGCTCCCGTAGAAGGCGACCGGATCGTCCGCGGCGTTCTCGAGGTCCGCGAGCGGGAGCAACGGCCGCGCGAGGCTCCAGGCGTCGGCGACTTCCTCGTCGATCAGCCACTTGCCGAGCGAATACGGCTTCCAGCGGACCGCATCGTGCAGGGTGTGGGTGCGGGCATCGCGCCAGTAACGGTCCAGGCCGAACGCCGGCTTGGTCGAACTCGAGCCACCGATGTCGAACAGGTCGTTCGTCACGCTCAGTGCGGTGCGGGTGCTGAGCACCTTCGCCTGGACCACTTCGTAGAACACGTCGATGACGGCGCTCAGCGCGGTGTCGGGACCGAGGGAGTCCAGCCGCCGTGCCGCGGATTCGACGAGCCGTCGCGCGGCGGTCGTTGCAATCCGCAGTTCGCCGAGGTGCGCGACGCCCAGCACGTCGTCGCGGAATTCGGCGGCACCGCTTCCGCGTCCGCCGTGGACCCGCCGAGCGAGTGCCAGCGCCTCGTACAGCGCGCCCTCCGCGAGACCGGTGTCGATCGCCGCGTGGATCAGCTGGGAGAGCGCCGAGATGCGATAGGTTGTCGCCGGATCCGAGGAGCGGGAGAGGAGCTGGATCGGCTGCACCTCGACATCGTCGAACTCCGCGGAGCCCGAACCGGTCGTCCTCTGACCGAAGCTGTCCCAGTCGTCGTGGATGACGACGCCCTGGTCGTCGGGCCGCACCACGACCGTCTCCTGCCCGCCTGCCTCGTTGCGTGCCTGGACCGCGATGAAGTCGCCGAAGAGCGAGCCGGTCGCGTAGACCTTCCGTCCGGACAGGTACAGCCTGCCGTCGCGCTCGACGACCGTGGTGTGCGCTTCACCCGGCCGGCGCTCACCCGGTTCTGCGGTCGCGTTTCCGAAGATCGCCCCGCTGCCGAGTTCGCGCAGGTAGAACTCCCGTTGCTCGGGTGATCCGGACAGCAACAGCCGTTCGACGGTCGCGAAATGGTTCTGCGGAAGCTGGCCGAGGCTTCCGTCCACGGAGGACACCGCGATGATCGCCTGGATCAGGGTCCGGCGGTCGAGCCCCAGCCCGCCGAACTCGACGGGCACGTTCAACGCCCAGAACTTGATGTTGCGCAGTTGCTCGACCTCGTCGAACGGGTAGCGACGTTCCCTGTCCCGCGACGGTGCCTCGTCGCGGAAGGTTGCGACGCGTGCCCGGAGTTCCTCGAGGAACCGGACGGATGCTTCTTCGCCGGTCGCTCCCGTCACCGTTGCGCTTGCGGCCACGAGGGAGTCCGCCTGTGCTGCGGTCACGACGCGATCTCCGCGAAGGCGAAGTGCGGATCGCCGCTGGTCGTCTCCAGAAGCGCGAGTTCCCACTCGAAATACTCTGCGTACCAGCGGTCCCGCTCGGGACCGAACGGGGGCGGTCCGGTGCGGTCGGCGATATCACCGGCGTAGTGCGGATCATCGGTGGTGAGTGTTTCCGCGGCGTCGATTCCGCCGGCCAGGACTACTACGGACGCCGGCACTTCGGAGACGACGTGTTCCGGCGAGTACCGGTCGTTCCCGACGAGCACGAGTGTCGCGTCCGGTGCCTTCTCGGCGATCTGGGTGAGTTGCTCGCGGCGGGCGTGTACCGAGCCCGGGATGTGTCCGGCGGCATAGTCGGCGGAGGGCCGCAGGTCCACGACAAGATGGTCGGTGCCGTCGGTTCGCCACTGCTCGAGCTCGGACCGGTCCACGTGCTGCGCGTCCGGAAGAGGGAGCGCACGACGCGGATGATCGAGTACCGCGTCCTCGGTGTACGCGACAACCGACAAGGGGCCGGTGTGCAGGTATCGCAGCCACTGAACGGTGCTCGCGGCCCGCACGAAGTCCTGATCGTCGACGAGGACGACGTGGGCGTTCGGGACGGCGATGTGGTTGTCGACTTGCTGCACCAGCTGTCCGCCCGGCGCGGACACGCTGACCTCGAAATGGCCGGCCGCGAACTCTGCGGGCGTGCGAACGTCGAAGACATAGGTGGTCGTGGACGCATCGGCCAGGCGTTCCTGGACGGCGTCGGGAGAGAGGACCTGCACACCGGCCTTGTCGAAGGTGGCACGCACCCATGCGGCGAGCTCGTCCGAGACGTCCTGCGGTGCCGGAAGTGCCTGCTCGTCACCGAAGGCGAGAGAACGCCCGGACTGCTCCCACGCGGGGGTGCCGTTGTAGAGGGAGAAGACCTGGTTGGCGATGCCCGTGTTGATCAGGGACTGGGCGCCCACGATGCCGCGCGTGCGCCCCGCGCAGTTGATGACGACCTTGGTGTCGGGACTTTTCACGACACTGCCTGCACGATAAGCGATCTCGGCTCCGCCGCCGGTGTCGTATCCACCCGGAATGTGGTGGTGCAGGTACTCGGTCGTCGGTCGGCTGTCGAGAATGACGACGTCGTCGCCCTGCTCGATCCAGCCCTGCACGGTCGTGCTGTCGACGGTGGGAGTGGAGAACTCGTGTTCGATCCACTCGCCCAGGGTCTTGCTGCGCACGTTCGTGCCCGTGTAGAGGCGACCACCGGCGTTCGTCCATCCGGTGAGACCGTCCTCGAGCACCCGGACGTCGCTGTAGCCGAGAGATTCGAGCAGGTCGGCAGCGGGTCCGTCGGTATCCGACTCGCCGGCCAGTACCACGGTGGTGGCAGTGCCGGGAACCAGATCGACGATGCGCTGCTCGATCTCGTGGAACGGCAGAGACGCGCTGACCGCGATATGGCCCTTGCTGCGTTCCAACGGAGTGCGCACGTCCAGTACGGCGACGGCCGGGGCGCGATCGGACACGAGCTCGAGTAGGTCTTTCCCGGAGATGTATGTGGTCATCGGTTTCCTGTGAAGAGGCGGTTGGCGCTTCGTCTCGGACGAGCGAAGAAACAAAAGGAGGCTGCGCGCAAGGTGAGCGCAGACGACAGAATCTCGCGTCCGCGGGTTCCCCGACAGGGTTGTGCTCAGTCTGGTTCGGATACGTGTCGATGCGCGGAAAAGTCCATCTCCCATCCTGATTCAGGGTGATCGGAACTCTCGGTGAACCTCGGCGCTCGACCTAGCCTCGATCACGGGTGCCGTTGCGGCCCCGCGACTGCGACCCCGAGGAAGGTGCTGGACCGATCATGTCCACATTGATTCTGAATTCGGTGATTCGTGCGATCGGATTCACGCAGGGCGGCTGGCGGCACCCGTCGGCGAAGCCCGAGGGGGCTCTCGACCTCGACTACTACCGTGAGTACGCGGCACTGTCCGAGCGGGGACTGTTCGACGGATTGTTCGTTGCGAACACCCCGGCGGTCCCGGACAACGACTGGGCCTATCTCTTCTCACCCCTCGAACCGGTCTCGCTGTTGTCCGCGCTCGCACCGTCGACATCGCACATCGGTCTCATCGCCACCGTGTCGTCGACGTTCACACACCCGTACAACATCGCCCGGCAGATCGCCACGCTCGACCATCTCAGTGGCGGGCGAGCGGGAGTCAACATCGTCACCACCGGATCGGAATCGGCGGGACGGAACTTCGGATTCGATGCGCTGCCACCCCACGCGGATCGGTACGAACGGGCCGACGAGTACATCGACGTCCTGCTCCGGCTGTGGGACAGCTGGGGCGACGACGCGATCGTCCTCGACAAGGCCGCAGGCGTACAGGTGAACACGGCGTCGGTGGTGCCCATCGACCATCGCGGCACGCATTTCGCCGTGAAAGGCCCGCTGGACACGCCGCGTTCACCACACGGTCGCCCGCTGTTGTTCCAGTCCGGTGCCTCGGACCGGGGCAGACAGCTGGCCGCCAAGTATGCCGACGCCGTCTACTCGGTCGCGCAGGACATCCGGCAGGCACGGGACTTCCGCAGTTCACTCCACGCTCTTCAGCGCGGTGGAACCTCGTCGAGGCCGCCGGTGAGGGTCCTGCCCGGTCTCATCCCGATCGTCGGCAGTACGCAGCGGGAGGCCGAGCGACTGCACGAGGAGATCAGTTCGCTCAATCCACCGGAGCGCGGAATCGCGGCCCTCGAACAGCGCCTGGGCATCGACCTCGGCGGAATCGAACTCGACTCGCCGTTCCCGGTCGATCGGCTTCCGGATCTGTCCGAGGTCGAGGGGAGCATCAGTTCGCACGAGTCGATCCGGCGGTTCGTGACCGGGCCCCAGGTCACCCTCCGTCATGTTCTGCGAGTGACCGACGCGGGCAACAGCCACCTGCGATTCGTGGGATCCCCGGAGTTCGTGGCCGATCGGATCGAGGAGTGGTTCACCACCGGCGCGGCGGACGGTTTCAACATCAACCCGGCGATCACGCCGTCGGGTCTCGTGGACTTCGTCGAACACGTGGTGCCGTTGCTGCAGGAGAAGGGCATCTACAAGCGCGCCTACGAGGGTGCGGCGCTGCGCGCCGCGTTCGCCTGAGCGCTCCACGTCGCTTTCGGTGGAGAGTTTCGGCCAGGGCGAAGTAATTCATTGAGGCCCGGGACCAAGGGCCCTACCGTCTGTCGGGAATGCGGACGGCCGTCGAGTCTCGCACGGATCGGCTGGCGCCGATTTCGAAAGTCAGCAACACAGTGAGGAATTCATGTCACGCGTAAAGAAGCTGGTCGCCGGCCTGATTGCGGCGGGCGTACTGGCAGGATGCTCGCAAGGTGGACAGTCGGCCTCGACGGGACCGTCCGGTGAACCGCAGCAGGGCGGAACGGTCGTCTACTCCGACGTCATGTACGTGACGGACGCCCTCAGCGGCTTCTACTCGACCGGCAACCTGTTCCTGCAGATCGTGGACCGTCTGGTCTACACCGATCCGAGGAACGGTGAGATCACACCATGGCTGGCCGAGAGTTTCTCCCGGAACGAGGACGCCACCGTGTACACATTTACGATCCGGGACGGTGTGACCTTCAGCGACGGAACTCCGCTGACGGCCGACATAGTCAAGGCGAACCTCGATCAGGTCGGAAAGGGCGACCCCGACAAGAAGATTCCCGCGTTCACGGACTTCGTCGGCTACGACCGCTCCGAGGTTTCCGGTAACACGGTGACCGTGTACCTGTCCGCACCCAACACGAACTTCTACCGGGTCGTGGCCGGTCACCGCGCCGGAATCCGTGCGGCGTCGACGCTCGCGCTCGACTACGAGGGCCAGGCCAAGATCGAGAACGTCGTCGGTTCGGGCGCTTTCGTCTACGAATCCCACGTGCCCGACCAGAAGGTCGTGCTGACCCGGCGCGACGACTACGCGTGGCCGCCCGCAGTGTCCCCGAACCAGGGGCCGGCGTACCTCGACAAGATCGAGATCCGTGCGATCGGCGAGCCGGGACTGCGTGCCGGGGCGGTGCAGTCCGGACAGGTCGACGTCGCGCGCGGAATCCAGCCGACCGACGAAGCGGGGCTCGCCGCCGCGGGTAAGCAGGTCATTCCCGTTTCGGCCCCATTGCTGACCTCCAACATCGCCGCTGTCCGCATCGGCAACGAGGACGTGAGCGATGTGCGCGTGCGCCGGGCCCTCCAACTGGGCATCGACCGCGACGCCCTCGTGGCCACCGTTCTGTCCGACAGCTACCGGGCAGCGGATTCGGTTCTGAACCACGACGATCCCGCGTTCGTCGACCTCGGCGACAAGATCGAGTACAACCCCGACGAGGCTGCACGGCTGCTCGACGAGGCCGGCTGGAAGGTCGGGCCCGACGGCATCCGCGAGAAGGACGGCAGGCCGCTCGAGCTGAGTGTGTCCGCGTCGGTGCAGAGCGTGGTGATCAAGCCGGCATTCGAGTTCATCGAGTCGCAGTGGCGCGACCTCGGTATCAAGCTCGTCAACAACGCAGGCGACACCACCGCCTACAACATCGCCGTCGCCGACCCGAGCAAGCCGCTCCTGGGGACCAGGACGTACTACAACGTGGGCCTTGCATTGCTGTTCGGGCGCGACAAGAACACGCTGACGTTCGCCGCGGACGACGAGCTCATCGCGCTGTCCGGTCAGGAACTGTCCGCGACCGATCCGCAGAAGCGCAACGACGTTCTGGCGCAGGTGCAGCAGCAGGTCGTCGACAAGCACCTGGCGCTGGTGCTGTGGGACGAGGTGCAGGTGCACTCCGCCTCGCCGGACGTGCACATCGAGTTCACGAACCTGACCGAGCCGCTCTTCCAGAGTGCCTGGAAGTCCTCGCAGGCGGAGGGATAGATGACGAAGCCGAGGCGCGCGCGATGACGCGATACGTGCTCTCCAGGATCGGGCAGTCGCTGCTGGTGCTGCTGCTCGCGTACACCGTCGTGTTCTGGGGTGTGAGTATCCTCCCGTCCGATCCCGCCACGATCTTCGTGGCGAAGGGGGAAGGATACTTCAACCCGGAAGTCGTCGAGCAGGTCAAGCAGTTCTACGGTTACGACAAGCCTTTGCTCGCACAGTATTTCGGGCAGCTCGTGCAGCTGGCGAGCGGCAACTTCGGCTTCTCGCTGTCGAGTGGGCAAGCAGTCACCGATCGCATCGCCGACGTCGTCGGCGAGACGTTGAAGCTTGCCGGGACCGCAACCGTGTTCGCGATCGTCATCTCGGTCGGCATCGTCCTGCTGGCGACGACCAGCCGTTTCGAGCGACTGCGCAAGGCGGTGCGCAACATCCCGCCGCTGTTCAGCTCGGTACCGACCTTCTGGCTCGGCCTGGTGATCCTGCAGATCTTCTCGGTGCAACTCGGGTTGTTCTCGCTCTTCCCGGACGGTTCGGTGGCGTCGTTCGTCATACCGGCGCTGGTGCTCGCGGTCCCGATCTCGGCGCCGATCGCGCAGGTCCTGCTGAAGAATGCCGAAGCGACCATGCGGCTTCCCCACGTCGCCACGGCGCGTGCGAAGGGAGGAACACCCGGCTGGGTCATCCGCAAGCACGTGCTCAAGAACGCGGCCGGACCGGCTCTCACCGTCACCGCAACCACCGTCGGTGCCCTCCTGGGCGGATCGGTGGTCACCGAGACCGTCTTCTCGCGGGCCGGCCTCGGCTCGGTTCTGATGGACGCTGTTGCAACACAGGATATCTCCCTCATTCAGGGACTCGTCCTGCTCACAACGGTCGCCATCGTCGCGATCAACCTCGCCGTCGACCTGATCTATCCGATCCTCGATCCACGAGTAACCAGGACCCAGAGCAAGGGTTTCAGCACTCGCCTAGGCAGGTTCCAATGAGTGAATCGACATCGGAGCGGATCGTCGTCGATCCCGAAGTCTCCGAAGACCGTGCAGGGGTGCTCGGCGTCGTGCGCGGTCTTCCGTTGCCGGTGCTGCTCTCCGCGTCGTTACTCGTCGTCGTGGTGCTCTGGACGCTGGTGCCCGGGTTGTTCACCTCGTTCGACCCGCTCACCGGCAACCATGTGGACAAGTTCCAGCCGCCGAGCTGGGAACACTGGTTCGGTACCGACCACCTCGGACGCGACGTCCTCACCCGCGTCGTGCACGGCACATCGCAGACCGTCCTGACGGCCGGTATCGCCGTCGCAGTCGGCCTGGTGATCGGCAGCGTCATCGGGATCCTCGCCGGGGTGTCCGGACCGGTCGTCGACGCCGTCGGTATGCGCATCAGCGACGTGCTGCTGGCTCTGCCGGGCTTCCTGGTGTCGATCTGGATCGTCACCGCGTACGGGGCGGGACGGCTGTCCGTCGGAATCGGTGTGGGTATCGGCTCGATCGCGATCTTCGCGCGGGTGTTCCGGGCGGAGGTGCTCCGGGTGCGCGCACTCGACTACGTCGAAGCGGCGTTCCTGTCCGGGGCGAGCCGATGGGCGGTGATCCGCAAGCACATTCTGCCGAACGCCGTGGGAGCGGTGGTCGCGCTCGCGGTCATCGACCTGAGTGCCGCCATCCTGGCGATCGCGGCGCTCGGCTATCTCGGATACAGCGCCCCGCCGCCGACTCCGGAGTGGGGCCTGCTCGTGGCCGAAGGACGCAACTACATCGCCACCGCGTGGTGGCTGACAACGCTGCCGGGCATCGTGATCCTGCTGGTGATCATCGCGCTCGGTGTGGTCAGCAGGCGGTTGCTCGCGGCCAACAGAATCTGACCACGGATCCAACCACGGGAGCCAGAATCCACATGTCCGAACCGCTACTCGACATCGAAGATCTCGTCGTCACCTACGGTGCCGGCGACACCGCCAAGGTCGCACTCGACCACGTGAGCCTGAGACTGGAGAAGGGGCAGTTCACCGCCGTTGTCGGCGAATCGGGCTCGGGTAAGACGACCTTGGCGAACGTGGTGGTCGGTCTGCTTCCCGAGTCGGCGCACACGCATGCGACCACCGCGGTCCTCGACGGACACGGCATCCTGGGGCTGTCCGAACGGCAGTGGAGCGGGTTGCGCGGCAGCACGGTCGGTTTGGTACCGCAGGATCCGGGGGCGTCCCTGAATCCGGTGCGTACGATCGGAGCGCAGCTCGCCGAGGTGTTCGAACTCCGGAATCTGAAGCTGAGCCGCAGCGAGGTACGTCGCCGCAGCATCGAGTTGCTGGAGCAGGTCGAGATCGACAACCCGGAACGACGGCTCCGTCAATATCCCGGCGAACTGTCCGGTGGTATGCGGCAACGGGTCCTCATCGCGATCGCGTTCGGCCTCAATCCGAAGCTGCTCGTGGCCGACGAACCGACATCCGCGTTGGATGTCACGGTTCAGAGCCAGGTCCTGCGGGTGCTGGACCGGCTGGTCGCCGAGCACGGCACCACCGTCCTGTTCGTCACCCACGACATCGGCGTGGCGACCGACCACGCGTCGCGCATCGTGGTGATGAGGGACGGTCGGGTCGTCGAGCAGGGCGACGTCGAATCGGTGGTCACCGAGCCCCGGTCGGAGTACACGCGCACATTGATCGGCCGGATCCGGGAGGTCACACCGCCGGCGCCGCTGCCCACCCGCACCGATTCGGACGAGGTCGTCCGGGTATCCGCGATCACCAAGGAATTCCGGGTCAAGGGCCGGATCGTGCACCGGGCCGTCGACGGCGTCGACCTGTCGGTGCGGCGCGGCGAGACCGTCGCCCTGGTCGGCGAGTCCGGGTCGGGCAAGTCGACCACCGCGAAGATGATCATCGGACTGACAACACCGACCGGCGGCACGGTCGAAGTGCTCGGGCGGAACGTCGCCCGGCTCGGGCACCGCGAGCGACGCCACCACTGGCGCGAGGTCCAGTTCGTCTACCAGAACCCCGACTCCGCGCTGGACCCCCGATGGTCGATCCGGCAGATCCTCGACGAGCCGTTGCGCTCCTTCGGGATCGGCGACGCTGCGCTGCGAAAACAGCGGATCGAACAGGCCCTCGGCAGCGTGAACCTACCGGCGGGATCCCTCGACAAGTACGCCGCCGAACTGTCGGGAGGCCAGCGCCAGCGCGTCGCCATCGCGCGGGCACTGGTGGTCCGGCCGGAGATCGTCATTCTGGACGAGCCGCTCTCCGCCCTCGACGTGGTCACACAGGACCAGATCATTGCCCTCCTGATCGATCTGCAGCGCAATCTGGACCTGACGTACCTGTTCATCTCCCACGATCTTGCGGTGGTCCGTCAGATCTCGCACAGAGTCGCCGTTCTCCGGTCGGGTCGGCTCGTCGAATTCGGCGACACGCAACGAGTGTTCGACGAACCGTCTTCGGAGTACACGCGCAATCTCATCGACTCCGTTCCGGGACAGCGGTTCCGGAGCTCGCTGCTCGTCGGAGCCTGATCACGGATAGCGCCGTCACCGATACGCGTATCGCGTGCCGCGGAACGGATCTCGTTCCGCGGCAGGCGATATGCTTTCGCGTCGGCCGCTCGGCCGGGACGCTCAGCTCTCGACGAGCAACCGGGTCGTTTCGAGACCGGGTGTGGTGGTTCCGAGACGTCGACGCAGACCGATGTCGTGCCCATTCTCGTTCTCGGGATCCCGGAAGATGCCGAGATCCCGTAGGCGCGGAAGGAGGTCGCGCCGGATCCGTTCGAAACTCGAGCCACCGAGAAGAATGAATCCGTCCGCTGCACCCTCGTCGATCCACTGCGCGATCGTCGCCGCCGCGTGCTCCGCGGTGCCGACGATCTGGAAGTGACCGAACGACGTCGCGTACCGCACGAGGAAGTCGCGCAGGGTGGCGTATTCGCCGGTCTCGATCCACCGGCGGTAGATGAGCGCTCGACTGACGCGCCGGCCCCGCTGCTCGAGTTCTGCCAGGGTGGGGAACCGGTCGAGCGGAATCGGATCGTCGAAGCCGAGGTCCGTGAGGTCCAGTTCCGGAATCTCGTAGCGGATCGCTTCACGTGCACGCTCGAGGTCCCGATCGGTCAGTTCGGCGCGGTAGGCCGCTTTCGCATCCGTTTCGGTATCGCCCAGATAGATCCGGATTCCCGGCAGCACCTTCAGGTCGTCCGGGTGCCGCCCGTTGGCGACGACCGCGTCCTTGAGCTTCCTGTAGTAGCTCTGTCCCGACGCGAGATCGGGGCTCGCGACGAAGACGACTTCGGCGGATTCGGCAGCGAACTCGATCCCGATGTCGGATGCCCCGGCCTGCGCGATCACCGGGAACGACTGGGGTGCGGGTGGAAGGTCGAGGGCCTGCCGAACCCGGAAGTTCTCTCCCTCCCAGTCGATGTCCCGGACCCGGTCGGTGTCGACGTAGATCTCCGAGTCCGGGTCTGCGATGATCGCGTCGGGATCCCACGACTTCCACAGCGCCTTGGTGACGCCGAGGAATTCCCGGGCCCTGCGGTACCGGTCGTGCGGGGCGGGAAGGGTGGTGTATCCGTAGTTGACCTCACCGTTGAACGACGTCACGACGTTCCAGCCCGCCCGGCCGCCCGACAGCCGATCGAGCGAGGTGAGTTCCCGGGCCACCGTGTAGGGCTCACTGAACTGCGTGGACAGCGTGATCACGAGACCGATCCGGTCGGTGTGTGCGGCCAGATACGTGGCCAGGGTGAGCGGCTCGAACGAGCGGGGGCCGTCGTACGCGATCTGTGTTCTGTTCAGTCCCGCGAAATCCGCGATGAACACCGCGTCGAAACCCAGGTGTTCCAGCTCGCGTGCGAACTCGGCCCTCGCTCGGTGATTGCCCTCCGATTCGGCCGGCGTCGACGAGAACTTCCATCGGGGAAAGCGATCGGCGAACCGAAATTCGGATGAGACGAAGAAGACGGACGGGTTTCTCTGGGGCACGATGTTCCTTACAGGTAGGTAAATCGCTATACGGCATGCATTTCCGCATTCGCGAGGCGGTATGTCGCAGGCAATGCTCGGACGAGCGTCGATCGAAGAGAAGCGTTTGCCTCCGCCTGAAGGTATTTCACGCAGGTCGTCTCGACGCCGGCGCGACTGCGGCAGAGGCCGGTTCAGAACCATCTCGAGCCTAACGATGGCAGGCGCCGGAATTCGGTGAGAGTTTCGACCGGTGGCCCTGGAGTCCCGGCCACGGCCATCTCTCGGGCCTGGGTACCGGAAATGCATGCGGAGGAGACGATTTCGGTGGGAACACGACCGCTGGTCGGGATCGACATCGACACTGCGGTGTTGTCGGAGTTGTTCGATCCGGCCGGCCCTTTGTCACCCCTCGAGGCGGGGGCACTTCTCGACGCGTCGGCGGTCGACTTCGCCATCCTGGGAGGCGACGTGCTCGATCCGCGGGTCGCGCCGGAGCAGCGGTTCGACGCGAGCGTCGCCGCCGCATTGCTGGCGGCGAACTCCCGCAGGATCGGTCTCGTCGTCGCAGCCGATCCTCGGGTTCATCACCCGTACAACCTCGCGCGGCGGCTCGCGTCGCTCGATCACCTGAGCGGGGGCAGGATCGGCTGGCTGGTGGGCGCCGGAGCATCGAGCGGCCCCGCCGAGGGCGTTGAGAGCCTGCTCGACCACGCGGTGACCGTCGCGCGCAAGCTGTGGGAGAGCTGGCCCGCCGACAGCATCGTCGCCGACCGCGAACGGGCCGTGTTCGTCGAGTCGGAACGCATCACCTTCATCGACCACGAGGGAGTGTTCTCGGTTTCGGGACCGCTCAACGTGCCGGAGCCGCCCCAGCGGAAGCTACCGGTGTTCCGGTTCTCGGACACTGCGCCGGACTCGATCGCGGGCGCACCCGATGTCGTGATCGTGCGCGGCACCGACGAGGGCGCCCACCAGCAGATCCTCACGCTGCGTGAGGTCACGTGGAACGGCTCGTGGGACGTCGAGGCACCCGAGCGCGGCGGCGTGGTCGTCAGGATTCGTGACGTGCACGATCTCGAATCCGTTGCGACCGTCGCCGGACCGAGACCGCCCGGGGCCGGAGACACGACGCTCCGTGAGCGCCTCGGTCTGCCTGCGGCCTCTCGCATCCTCAGCGGGCACCGTCGCAGTCTGTTTCCCGTTTCGTAACCCCGAAAATTCGAAGGACATCATGACAACGCAATCCGTCGACCTACGGCCCGGTCCGGCAGACCGACTGTCACCAGGATACGGTCGTTCACGCAGCGAGATCCTTTCGGTGATTGCCGCCGACGCACGGCGCCGCCGGGACGAGGGTGGTGGCGAACCGCCGCTCGCAGCTCTCGAACTGCTCCGCGAAGAGCGAATCGGCGCGGTGCGGGTTCCGGTGGAACTGGGTGGTGCCGGCTACTCGTTGCGCGATCTGTTCGACCTGATCATCGATCTCGCTGAGGCGGATCCGGACGTGCCGCACATTCTGCGGGTGCACTTCGCCTTCGTCGAGGAACTGTTCCGGGTACCGACCACCGAGAAGAAGCAGCGGTGGCTCGGTGAGGTTCTCGCCGGCTCCTTGTTCGGCGGCACGAATTCCGAGCTGTCGTCCCGCGCGGTGGGCAAGTACGAGTTCGATACGACGCTCACCCCCGACGGTGACGGATACCGATTGAACGGCACCAAGTTCTACAGCACGGGCACCGTGTTCTCCGACTACGTGAGGGTCACCGCAGGAGTGCCGGACGGCACCGTGCTCAGCGCGGTCGTTCCTACTCGTCGCGAGGGCGTCGAGCACCTCGACGACTGGGACGGAATCGGCCAGCGCCATACCGGCAGCGGGACAACGGTCTTCACCGACGTGCGGGTGGCAGAGGACGAAACCTTCCCGTTCCGCCTCGCCGGCGACACGCTGCGCGCACGGCAGTCGTTCCCGCAACTCGTTCTCCATGCCGTCGCAGCGGGCATTCTCCGATCCGTCGCCACCGATGCCGCCGAGCTCGTTCGCAGCCGGCGGCGTAGCTTCGCGTTCGCAACGGTCTCGGAGCCCCGTCACGATCCGCAGCTGCTGGAGATCATCGGCTCGCTGACCGCGACGGCGTTCGCGGCGGAATCGATCGTGCGCGCCGCTGCAGAAGCGCAGGACGAGGCGACCGCCGCTGCGCGGACGACCGGGATCGACCCGGCCCTCGAGGCGCGGGCCTCGATCCTGGCAGCGAAGGCGAAGGTGGCGATCGAGGAACCGGCACTGCGCGCCGCGTCCCGTCTCTTCGATGTGGGCGGTGCCTCCGCCACGCGGCAGTCGGCACACCTCGATCGGCATTGGCGAAACCTGCGCACCCTGTTCGCCCACAATCCGACGGCATACAAGGCGAGGGTCCTCGGTGACCTGTTCGTCAACGACACTCCTCTGCCCGACACCGGGTTCTTCTGAGCCGGAAAGGACATCCGAGATGACTCACTCGAACCGTCGGCTGGTCCTCAACGTCAACGTCCTCGACGTCGGTATTTCCCCGGGTGCCTGGACACTCGGCGTCGCACCGAACGCTTTTCTCGACGCATCCCACTTCGTGCGCATCGCGCAGGCAGCCGAACGGGGAACCCTGGACGGGTTCTTCCTGGCCGACAGCCCGGGATTCTGGGAGAACCCGAAGGTCAAACCCACCCGGGCCCTCGAACCGACCGCGGTCCTGGCAACGGTCGCCGCACACACGACGAACCTCGGATTGATCGGCACGGCATCGACGACCTTCAACGAGCCCTACGAGCTCGCGGAAAGATTCCTCTCGCTGGACGTCGCGAGTGGTGGGCGGGTCGCCTGGAACGTCGTGACGACCTATTCGCCGGTGGTGGGAGCGAACTTCGGGTTGCAGGCGCTCCCGGACCGCGAGGAGCGGTACGCCCGCGCCGCCGAATTCGTCGATGTCGTGACCGAGTTGTGGGAATCGGCTCTGACCGGTGTTCCCGTGAATCACCGCGGTCCCCGATTCGAGGTGTCCGGGCGTCTCGCGGTCGCGCCGTCGGCGCAGGGTTACCCGGCGCTGATCCAGGCGGGCGGATCGCCGGCAGGACGTGAACTCGCCGGACGTACGGCGCACGGGGTCTTCACCGCGGAACTCACCCTGGCCGCCGGGATCGAGCACTACCGCTACGTCAAGGACGCGGCCGCCCGGGCGGGCCGGGACCCGGACCAGGTCAAGATCCTCCCGGGTCTGATCACCGTGATCGGGTCCACCGAGCGAGAAGCGATCGAACGTCACGAATCCCTGCGCGCGCACGTGCCCGCCGATTTCGGAGCCGAGCGGCTGAGCGGCACCTTGGGCGTCGACGTCACGACCCTGGACTGGGACGAGCCGATTCCGGCGCACGTTCTCGCGGTTCCCGAGGACCTCGACGCTTACCAGGGGTCGCTCGGGTTCCGGGAATCGGTGGTCGGACTCGCGCAGGAGGGCAATCTCTCGATCCGGCAGCTGCTGCGGTCCCTGAACGGCAGCGGAGGTCATCGCGCGATCATCGGCACCCCCGAACAGGTCGCGGACACCATCGAGGAATGGTTCCTCGCAGGAGCCGCAGACGGATTCAATCTGATGCCGGACGCGTTGCCGACCGGGCTGGACGAGTTCGTCGACCACGTCGTGCCGATCCTGCGCCGACGAGGGTTGTTCCGGCACGAGTACTCCGAGAAGACGCTCAGGGGTCGGTTCGGGGCGACGTTGCCGGCATTGCACGCCGTCGGGTAGCCCCGCGGAAGCATCAGGGGGACGACAGGTCCGTGTAGGAGCAGACCGCAGGTCCGCGTGGAAAGGGACCAGAGGTCCGTGCCGTTCGGGAACACCGACGGCACGGACCTGTCGTCGTTTCGGACTCGTTTCGAAAGTCTCACGCGGGGAATCCGTCACGGAGATCCGAACTCTACGGGTATGGGACGAAGGGCTCTAGCATTGACGATATTCGGACGGTCCGCCCCGCATGTCGGGTCCTGCGGCCGCCGATTCGTATGTACATCGTCGACCCCGAGATCGGTTGCGAATCAGCAGTAGTCGATCCTCGGAGAGCCGGTGGCCATTCGGAACATCCTTCGGACAGAAAAGGTGATCATGCGCGAGACGCAGGCCGGCGTGTTCGGCAAATTGTGCCGCGGAGCAGCAACATTCGTCGTCACCGGGGTGGTGGCGGCCACCCTTGCCGCATGCGGCGGAGGTGAATCGGCCGTGGTTCAGGACGTGGACGGAAGCGTCTCGGATCCGAATAATCCGGTGTACTTCAAGTGGTCCGAGAACCCGAACAGCCCGTCGCTCGTCAAGATCGCCGACGAGCTGGGATTCTGGGACGAGGCGGGTATCCGGCCGGAGTATCTCGGTCACGTGGACGCCGGTCAGGTTCCGGCCCTGCTCGGAACCGGCGACGTCACCTTCGCCTACTTCATGTTCAACCGGGCGCTCTCGGCTGTCGCCGCCGGAGTGGATCTGAAAGTGATTGCGTCACTGACCTATACCACCGAGGACGAGCCGCACATGGAGTACTTCGTGCGCAAGGACTCGGACCTGAACCAGACGAACCTGAGGCAGCTCGAAGGCAAGACGGTCGGCTTGGCCTCCCTGAAGGGCTGCGCCGAATTCATCCTCAAGGACTACCTCGTCAAGAACGGTGTCGATGTCGACAAGGTCAAGTTCCTGACCCAGTCGGAGAGCCTGCTGCCGCAGTCCCTCGAGCAGGGGCAGATCGACCTCGCGGTGATCCATCCTCCGCTCAACGGTGTCCTCCGGACCAATGATGCGGTGCGGGTCGCCTTCTCGGACTACGACAACTCCGGCAGTGACGGTGGTCTGGCGCCGATCAGCGCGAGTGGAGAGTTCATCCGTCGATACCCAGCCCAGACAAGGGAATTCGTCGAGATCCTCGCCAAGACGGCGAACTGGGTGAATGCGAACCCGGACAAGCAGCAGGAGTTGGTGGCGCGGCTCACGGGACTGTCCGAGGATCAGGTCACCAAGTACTACTACACGAACAATCTGATCCTGGACAAGGAACAGACCGGCTTCTGGTGGGATCTGTCCGAGCGACTCGGGATCCTCACACCGGAGGAGGCCGCTCTCACCCCGGAAGACGTGGCCACCAACGAGTTCAATCCGTACGCACCGTCCGCCGCATTGATCGATTCGCAGTCGAGCAACACCGAAGTGCTGACCGATACCGAGTTCTGACCGGCCCGGTGCCGGTGACGAACGAAGGCAACCAAACGATGAGGAGGCAGCGGTCATGACCCGATCGGTCGTCGATCACCCTGCTGTTGTTCCCGATGCGGCCCGGCCGGTCAAGATTTCGGCCAGGAACCTGCACAAGGAGTTCAAGAATGTCGGCAAGGGCGCCGGCAACGGCGTCACCGAAGTCCTCGACGACTTCGACCTCGAGATACGGGAAGGCGAATTCCTTTCCCTGCTGGGCCCGAGTGGGTGCGGAAAATCGACGTTTCTCAACATCCTCGCCGGACTGGAGACCTTCGAGGGCGGCGAGTTGCTCCTCGACGGCGCTCCCGTCCGCGGCGTGAGCAAGAACATCGGTGTCGTCTTCCAGAATTACGCACTGTTTCCGTGGTTGTCCGTGCGGAAGAACGTCGAAGCAGGTCTGAAGATCCGCGGCGTCCCGGCCGCGCGCAAGCGCGAAATCTCGGAACGGATCCTCACGACCGTCGGGTTGGAGAGCTTTGCCGACCACCTCCCGCATCGGCTCTCCGGTGGCATGCGCCAGCGAGTGGCCATCGCGCGTTCTCTCGCATACGACCCGGACGTTCTGGTTCTGGACGAGCCGTTCGCTGCGCTGGACGCGCAGACCCGCGAGTTCCTGCAAGGAGAACTGTTGCGGATCTGGGAGTCCGGGGCTCGGAAGAAGACCATCCTGTTCGTGACGCACTCGATCGACGAGGCGATCTTCCTGTCCGATCGGATCGCGGTGATGTCCAAGCGTCCCGGCAAGGTGAACGCACTGATCGAGGTCGACCTGCCGCGACCTCGCAACGACGACTCCCGCGCCGCGCCGGAGTTCGGCCGGATCCGTGCCCAGGTCGCGCAGATCCTCAAGGAGGAGGCCCACATTGGTGACCGTTGAGACGCGTCCACGAACCGACGAACGCACCGAGGCGCAGCCGGAGAAGCCGTCCCGTTCGTGGAGCGAGTGGGCCGCCGATTACGACAAGTACGTGTACGGGACGGTCGGAGTCGCACTGTTCCTGTTCGTGTGGTGGTTCGCCAACACGACCGGACTGCTGGATCCGAAGTTCCTCACGCCGCCCCAGAACATCGGCACCGCATTGGTCGACGGGTTCTCCGCGGACGGCAAGCTCGGCCGGCAGGTGCTGCCGAGTCTGCGCCGCGGACTCGCCGGGTTCCTCATCGCGACGGTCCTCGGCATCTTCCTCGGGATTCTCGTGGGTTCGGTCCGGACACTCGACAAGTTGTTCGAGCCGATCCTGAACTTCTTCCGGAATCTCTCGATCCTCGCGCTGTTTCCGGTGTTCTTGCTCTTCTTCGGGATCGGTGAGGAATCCAAGATCGCGATCGTCGCTTGGGCGGCGTTCTGGCCGATCTTCATCAACACCACGAATGCGGTCAAGGGCGTCGAGAAGATTCTCGTCAGCGCCGCGCGGACCCTCGGCGCGGGACGGGTCTACATCTTCACCCGGATCGTGCTTCCCGCTGCGTTCCCCAACATTTTCCCGGGTCTGAGACTGGGCGCATCGCACGCCTTCACCGCGCTGGTGGCCGCCGAATATCTCGGTGCCACCGAAGGTCTGGGCATCTACATCAGATCCGCGCAGGAGGGCTACCAGATCCCTGCGATGTATTCGGGGATCGTGGTGCTGGGCATCATCGGCGTCACCTTGAACCTCGTGCTGGCCGGAATCGAGAAGCGCGTGACCGGATGGCAACTCGGAATCACGAGCCGCTGACCGTGGCCGCTCGTCGGCCGATGACGAATCGACAGACCAGAAGTACGCAAGAACCAGAAGTACGCAGCAGAAGGATGACAGCTCGATGACCGACCTCTCCGACAACCCCGACGACGCAGCGCAGCGATCGCTCCACCTGCTCGGCTACGGTAACGGCGACGCGAACTGGATCGCGCCGCTGGACGATACGGATCACGACGTCGTCGTCGTGGGCGGCGGTCAGAGCGGAGTGGCGATCGCCTACGCGCTGCGCCGCGCCGGCGTGGCCAGGACCTCCGTCGTCGACGCCGGCCGGGACGAGTCCGACCTCGCGTGGCAGTCGCGTGCACGGAATCTCACATTGCGCACTCCCAAGACGGTGTCGGGCCCCGAACTGGGCAACCCGGCCCTGACGTTCCAGGTCTGGTTCGACGCGACCCACGGGGAAGGCGCGTTCGACGGAATCGACCGCATCGCCACGTCGGACTGGGCGGACTACCTCGAATGGTTCCGCCGGCAGGTCGGCATCGAGGTACGGCGCGGCGTCCGGCTGACGGACATCGAGCCTGTCGACGACGGACGGCTGCGTCTGCACCTGGAGAACGACGAGCGCACCTGGACCGAGGACACCCGAAAACTGGTTCTGGCCACCGGGGTCTCGGGAACCGGGGGCCCGTACATTCCCGCCGCAGTGGCGGCCCTGTCGGACCGCGTGTTCGCACATACCGCGGACGAAATCGATTTCGACGCACTGCGCGACAGGTCCGTTGCGGTCCTGGGCGCCGCGGCGTCCGCATACGATGCAGCGGCGACCGCACTCGAGGCCGGAGCGGGCGATGTGCACGTGTACACGCGCCGACCGGAGCTGGTTGTCGCCCCGCTCGGCGGAACACGACCGAACCCGCTGGCGCAGGACGTATTCCACCTGCTCGGCGACGAGGAACGGTGGCGTCAGCGGTGGCGGACCGCCGCGCAGGGGGCCAATGTTCCTCCGGAGTCCGTCGAGCGGGCAGCGGTGTTCGAGAACTACTACCTCCACCTCGACGCAGAGTGGTTGTCGGCGTCCGAGGAGGACGGCCGCGTGATCGTCCACGCCGCGGACGGAACTCGCACCTTCGACTTCGTCATCGCCGGCACCGGCTATCAGCAGGATCCGGCCACCCGGCCGGAGCTGTCGACGATCGCGCCCTATGTCGCGCGATGGGCGGATGCCTATCCGGCACCCGAAGGACTGGAATCGGAGTTGCTCGCGTCGGCGCCGTACCTCGGCAGCGGATACGAGCTGACCGAACGCGAACCGGGTGCGGCGCCGTGGCTGCGCGACATCCACGTCTTCAGCATCGGTGCGGCTGTCAGCTTCGGCCGGCCGGTCGGCGACATCCCGAGCCTGCGCGTCGGCGTGCCGCGGCTGGTGGAGGCGATCACGCGCGATCTGGTGCTCGCCGATCTGCGACGAGCACGCTCGGCTGCCGTCGGGGGACCGGTCGACGATGTTCGGTAGACGCACGAGGCAGTTTGTCGGTCGCCTCACCGTTGTCGCGCTGCTCGGGGGTCTCGGCCTGTCCGGTGCCGCGGGCACGGCTGCGGCGCACGTCCGGGTCGACGACGGCGACCGGCCCACGCAGGGCGGATACGGCCTGGTGCGGCTCATCGTCCCGACCGAGTCGGACACGGCCTCGACGGTGCGGCTGACGATCACCGTTCCCGACGGCGTCGACCTCGTGTCGGCGCGGACACTGCCGATTCCGGGGTGGACCGCGACGATCCTGCGGGAGCCGACCGCGGACGGCGAACGGGTGACGCGCATCGATTGGGAGACGAGCGATCCGGCGTACGGGCTGAAGGGTTCGGAGTTCGGTGTCTTCACCCTCTCCGCGGGACCGTGGCCGGACGACGTCGAATCGGTGGCGCTGCACAGCGAACAGGGATACAGCGACGGATCCGTGGTCCGGTGGGACGAGGTCGCTCTCGACGCGGACAGCGAACCCGAACACCCGGCGCCCGTCGTCACGCTGGCCGCCGCAGGAGCGGGGCACGGGCACGACGGACACGGAGACCGTGTCGATGCTTCGACGGACCCGGCGAGCACCGCGTCGGCGGCAACCGAGCCACAGCTGTGGTTATGGCGTTCGATCGCCGGTGCCGCGCTGGTGATCGCGGCGGGATCGTCGATCGGAGTGCTTGTGCTGGTGCGCCGGAGTCATGTCCCGAAGCCGTGACCGATCGATGCATCGCGCTGCATGCCTCGGCTTCCTCGTATGGCTCGTGGTGTCGGCATCGACCGTATGGGCAGCGCCGGCCTCCGCGCACGCGAGTGTCGTGTCCAGCTCACCGGGCGACGGATCCCGTGTGGAGGTTTCGCCGGCCTTGCTGTCCTTCGAGCTGAACGAGGTGGTCGGCGTCGTCGAGGGCTCGCCGCAGCTGATCGACCACGACGGTGTGCGGCACCCCTTCTCGGCGGTGCGACTGGAGAACAGCGGGCGTCGGCTCGTGCTGGTACCCGCGGACGGGCTCACCGACGGTGCCTACCTTGCGACGGCGCGTGTGCTGTCCGCCGACACGCATGTGGTGTCGCTGTCGATCCGGTTCACGGTGGGGTCGGTCACCGGGCTGGGGAACGTGCCCGACGATCCCGGGGCGGATGCGGGCGCGGCACAGTTTCTCGGTATTCCGAGCAAGTGGGCGACGTATCTCGGGGTCGCGCTGTCGGCGGGCCTGTTCGTCGTCGCCCGCTGGGTGTGGCCGAACGTGCTCGGTGGCCGCCGGTTCCGATTCGTCTATCGGGTCGGTGCGACGCTTCTGGTTGCCGGCCTGGTGGGCAGGGTCGTTCTGCTGGCCGCGCAACAGTCGGGCGGACTGTCCGGCATCTCCGGATCGGCCGTCGCCGCAGTCGCGAGCAGCCGGCTGGGTATCGCGATCGCGGCCGCGGTGATGCTGAGTCTCGCGTGCGGGATTCGTCCGCCCGGCCGGGGCCGTGGGTCGGATGCGACCGGATACCTGCAGGCCGCGTCCGCGATCGTCGCGGTCACGCTCGGCGGTCACGGCGGTTCGACCGAGCGCTGGCCGGTGTCGTTCCTCGGAACAGGTGTGCACGTATACGCCGGGGCGATCTGGCTCGGAGGTGTCCTCCTGCTCGTGCTGGTGCAGGAGCAGGTGCCTCCGCTGCGGCGGTGGCACGGGTTCGCGGCCGGGCACGTGGCCCTGGTGGCGATCACCGGGATCCTGTTGGCGTTCATCCAGGTCGACCCGGTCGGAGCGCTGATCTCCACCGTCTACGGATCCACCCTGACCGTCAAGGTGTCGGTCGCTGTGCTCACGCTGATCGCCGGCTCTCTCGCGTACCGCAGGTTCAGCGTCGGTTCGGCCGGGGGAACCGAACCGCTGCCGGTCCGGCGGCGCCCGCGGATCCTCGTCGCCGAGGCAGCGCTCGCGATCGTGATTCTCGCCGCGACGTCCGTGCTGACATCTGTCGTGCCGGCCAAGGACAGTTACACCACGAACGTGCGCACTGCGCTGGACTTCGGCGCATCCGAGGTCCTCGACGTCGAGATCGACTCGGTCCGTCGTGGCGCACGGTCACTGACGGTTCGTTACCGACCCGAGGGCGCGACCGGCGGAGCGCCGATGCCGGATGTCGGCGTCGAACTCTCCTCGGCCGAGGCGAACATCGCACGCCTGCCGGTCGAGCTCCGCACGACGATGTCCGCTGACGGTGAACTCGTCTGGGACAGTGACGGTCTCATCGTTCCGGTCGCGGGGCAGTGGAAGGTCACCGTTCGGTTCGAGGGTGGTCGCGGGCCCAAGTTGGCGTCGTTCTACTACGAGGCGTTGTAGGAGGCGCACATGGGAAAATCGGATACCGGTCGCATTCGCGGAACGATTCTCGCGAGCATCACCGCGTTGCTGGTGCTGTCCGGGTGTTCGGACGAAGTGACCGTGACCTACGGCGACGGTACCGCGAGCGGGGACGCACTGACGATCCTGGTGGGCGACGAGGGTTACCGCGACGTCCTGGAGCACGTGTCCGCGCACGGGTTGGCGGACGGCGTCGAGATCGAACTCGTCGACGCCACCGACGACGCGAATCGGCAACTCGCCGAAGGACATGCGGACCTCGTGTATTTCCAGACGCAACCCGCGTTCCTGCAGGACCGGGCGACGAACTCGTTGGACACGTTGAGTGTCGTCTCCGAGGTCAATGTCGCGCCCTACGCGCTGTACTCGGCGAAATGGTCGGGTATCGAAGAGACCGACGACTGGGTGAACGCCGGACTCGTCGAGGACAGGGTCACCGGAACGAATCTGCCGCACGGGGCAACGGTCGCATTGGCCGATACCGTCACCGGATTCGCCCGCGGTCTCTACCTCCTGCAGGAGTCGAATCTGATCACACTGGATCGGGAGTTCGGCGGTCTCGCCGCGCGGGATCTCGCTGTCTCGGAGGCGAACATCCTCGAATCGCAACGTCATCTGTCGATCAGGCGGCTGGACCTGGCGAACTTCGCCGCGGATGCCTACCGCAACTACGACGCCGTTGTACTCGATCCCCGAACCGCGGCCTCGATCGGTCTGATTCCGGAACGGGACGCGCTGAAAGTGGAACCGGGACCGAACAATCCATACGCCCGCGTACTCGTCGCGCCGTCCCGGCTCGCCGGCGACCCGAGAGTATCGGCACTCGGCCGTGCGCTGGAAGGTGAGGAGGTGGCCGACTACCTCGAACAGAAGTACCGAGGAGCGTACGTCTCCGTACACGTTCCCCGGGACAAGTAGCCGAATCGATTTGTATACAAGAACATCCACCCGAACAACCTCAAGGAGAAACCGAAATGACGAGCACCCTCGATTCTGTGGAAACCCGCCCGGCACCGACCTTCGAACACCCCGTGACGGCCGGATCGCGCGAACTCGACGAACTTCTCGCCTACATCGACGCCGAGGTCGTCGACCGCGACGACGCCCACCGGCACCCGTTCGAGGAATTCGAGGTGATCCGGCAGTCACGGCTCGGCGCACTCCGGCTCCCGGCAGACCAGGGCGGCGGCGGGGCCACGCTCGTCGAACTCTTCCGGACGGTCATCGCTCTCGGCGAGGTGGATCCGAACGTGGCGCACAGCCTCCGCAACCACCTGAACTTCGTCGAGAGCACGCTGCGCCGGGCAGACGGGCCGGACGGGCGCTGGCTCGAAGAGGTCCGGGCCGGAAAGCTGTTCGGCCTGGCGTCGACGGAGCTGAGCCGCAAGCACGCCGGCCGGCGCAACCAGGATTTCGAAACCGCGGTGACCGAGACACCGGACGGGCTTCGGTTGAACGGCACCAAGTTCTACAGCACGGGTAACCTCTACGCGAACTATCTCGTCGTCGCAGCGCACGGACCCGAGGATGAACCGATCCGTGTGGTGGTTCCCGCCGACCGCGAGGGCGTCGTCCTGGAACGGGACTGGGACGGCATCGGACAGCAGTTCACCGGCAGCGGCACCACCCGGTTCGAGAACGTCGCCGTGGACCGGGAAGACTTCCTCGGCACCGGGACGTACTACGGAGATCTGCCGTACTCGGCCACGTTCCCGCAGCTGTACCTCACCGCTGTGATCGCCGGGATCCTGCGGCGGGTCACCCGCGACGCCGCCGACCTCGTCCGGACCAAGCAGCGCACGTTCTATCACGCCGCTGCGGACAGCCCCGTCGAGGATCCGATCCTGCAGCAGACCGTCGGTGTGCTCGCCAGCCAGGCGTTCGCCGCCGAGGCGCTGGTCGTCGCGGCCGCCGAAGCCCTGTCCGAGGCATACGCCGCACACGGCACCGACGAGGAACAGGAACTTTCGCTGCGAGCCGCGGTCCGTGCAGCGAAGGCCAAGGTCGTGGTGGACGAGATCGCCCTGCGGGCTGCCGGTGACCTGTTCGATGTCGGCGGTGGCACCGCAGCCCGGCGAAGCTCGCACCTCGACCGGCACTGGCGCAACATCCGTACCCTGGCAGCACACAACCCGCGCACCTACAAGGCAAAGGCCATCGGGGCCCACGAACTGACGGGTGAGCCGTTGCCGACGGGCGCGTTCTTCTGACCGGTCGCCGGGACGCACGGCAGCCGTGCGTCCCGGCCGGAACGCCCGTGTCGAATTCCGCACTCGTGCGGTAGCCTGTCGACGCCCGAATATGCACGAGTGCAGGAGTAGTGCCGTGACGCCCATCGGTGACCCGCAGCCCCGCGTGCTGCGTCCCGTGTGGCACAGCTGGCGTCTGTACGTGGATCTGTGCCGGGTCTCTGCGCTTCGCTGTCGTCGCTGACCCGCACCGGTCCACGTTCCCTCACTTCGAAGGTCTCGTCATGTCCTTGTCGTTCCACTGGTTCCTGCCCACTTCCGGCGACAGCCGCTCGATCGTCGGTGGCGGTCACGGCGCCGACCTGCGCGTTTCGGCCGCCGACCGGCCGGCCACCCTCGACTATCTCGGCCAGGTCGCGAGGTCGGCCGAGCAACTCGGATTCGAGGCTGCGCTGACCCCGACCGGCCTGCAGTGCGTCGATGCGTGGATCACCACGTCGATGCTGGTCCCGCTGACGCAGCGACTGAAGTTCCTCGTCGCTTTCCGTCCCGACGCACTCTCGCCCACACTGGCCGCGCAGATGGCCACTGCCTACCAGGATCATTCGAACGGACGTCTGCTGATCAACATCGTCACCGGTGGCGAGAGCAGCGAACAGCGCGCGTACGGGGATTTCCTGAGCAAGGACGAGCGCTACCGGCGCACCGACGAATTCCTCACCGTCCTGCGCGGACTGTGGCGCGGCGACCTGGTGTCGCTCGACGGTGAGCACATCCACGTCGAAGGTGCGCGCCTGGACCGGACGCCCGATCCGGCGCCCACGGTGTACTTCGGCGGGTCGTCGCCCGCGGCGCTCCCGGTGGCGGGCCGGCACGCGGACGTGTACCTCACGTGGGGCGAGCCGCCGGGCGCGGTCGCGCGGAAGATCGAGAGGGTGAAGTCCGAGGCTGCCGTGTTCGGCCGGTCCCTGCGATTCGGAGTCCGGCTGCACGTGATCAGCCGCGACACGTCGGAAGAGGCGTGGGCGCAGGCACAGCGGCTGCTCGACGACATGGACCCGGACGAGATCGCGCTCGCCCAAGCCGGTTTGGCGGCGAGCGAGTCCGAGGGCCAGCGTCTGATGCGGGAACTGCACGGCAGCGCGACCCGCCACGACGGGAATGCCCGCACCCTCGAGATCCACCCGGGTCTGTGGAGTGGGGTCGGACTCGTGCGCGGCGGCGCGGGAACCTCGCTCGTCGGTAGTCACGAGGAGGTCGCCGCGCTGATCGAGGAGTATCACGCCGCCGGCATCGACGAATTCGTGCTCTCGGGTGTCCCGCACCTCGAGGAGGCGTACTGGTTCGGTGAGGGTGTCCTGCCGTTGCTGGCGCGCCGTGGACTGTGGAAGCATCCTGCTGCGGCGCAGGGACTTTCACTGGTGCACTGACGGTCAGGCGTGGGCGCGGTAGATCTCGCTCGCGATCCGCTCCTTGTAGGCGGCGAACTCGGGGGTCGTGCGCACCGACGGTGATCGCGGTGCGTCGTCCTCGTCGCCGGGCAACGAGATCCTGACGTCCTCGACGATGCGGCCGGGTCGCGCGCTCATCACGAGTACCCGGGTGCCGAGGAAGACGGCCTCGCCGACACTGTGGGTGACGAACAGGACCGTGCGGTGCTCGGCGTTCCGGATCGCGAGCAGTTCGGTCTGGAGCTTCTCGCGGGTCAGGGCATCGAGCGCACCGAAGGGCTCGTCCATCAGGATGATTCGCGGTTCGTTCACCAGCACCCGCGCGATCTGCGCGCGCTGCTGCATGCCGCCGGACAGTTCGTACGTGCGCCGATCCCCGAACTCGGACAGGCCCACGGTCGCGAGGATCCGGTCGGCTCGCGCGCGGCGCTCGGCCCGGGGGACACCGCGCAGCTTCGGTCCGAGTTCGACGTTGGCGCGCACCGACTTCCACGGGAACAGGTTGGGTTTCTGGAAGACCACCCCGCGTTCGGAACCGGGGCCCGTCACCGGGACACCGCCGATGTCGACGGTGCCGGTGGTGGGGGATTCGAATCCCGCGAGCATCTGCAGCAGGGTGGTCTTGCCGCATCCGGACGGGCCGACCAGGCACACGAACTCGCCCGCCTCGACGGTCAGATCGACGGTGCTCACCGCGGGCACCGCCGACGGACCGGTGCCGTACGACTTCGAGACCCCGGTGAAGGTGACCCGGTCGGTTCCCGTCCGGACGCCGGTCACGGCTGTGCGACCTTGCGTGCCGCGTCGACGTAGATGCCGTTCCGGTACACCTCGGGGTCGCTGACCGCGGTGATCTGGCCCTGTTCGAGCAGGAACTGTGCGGTGGAGAGCAGATTGTCGGCGAATGCGGCGCCGAGGTATTCGTCCGACGCCTGATCCGACGCCCGCAGGTAGGTCAGCCCGTCGAGCTGCGGGCGCACCTCCTCCGGTGAGATGCCCAGCTGGACCGCGAGCGCGACCGATGCCTCGTCGGGGTCGGTGAGGAGTTGTTCGACGGCCCAGTCCTGGGCCCGCGTCCACACCGCGACGAACTCCGGGTTGGCGTCGACGAATGCGCGGGTCGCGCCGGCGAGGTCGAAGGTCGGCACGCCGGCGGCGGCGGTGTCGGCGCTGGTGAGCAGCACGTGGCCGTCGGTGAGTTCGGACAGGGTCGGCTCCCAGATCCAGGTGCCGTCGATCTCGCCGCTCTGCCACGCCGCGACCGTCGCGTCGGGTGCCAGGTTGACGAGGGTGACCTGGTCGGTGATGCCGGCGCGGTCCAGTGCGGCGAGCAGGCTGTAGTGCGCGGTCGAGGCGAACGGCGTCGCGATCGTCTTGCCCGCGAGCTGTTCGACCGACGTGATCGCCGGATCGCGCACCACGAGGGACTCGGCTGCGCCGATGACGTCGTGGATCCAGACGACCTGTACGTCGATGTTCAGCGGCGCCGACAGCGCCTTCGTCGCGGGGCTGGAACCGAGCAGGCCGAGGTCGGCGCTGCCGGAACCGAAGGCCTGCACCACGTCGCCACCCGACGCGAACCGGCTCCACGTGATCTCGGCGTTGGGCAGGCACGCCTCGAGGATGCCCGAATCCTTCACGAGGAGATCACCGTTCGGGATGTCCTGGTAGGCGATCCGGGCGGTGGTGGTGATCGATTCGTCGACCTCGAACGGGCAGGCGCTCGCTGCGGCGGAACCGTCGGGGGAACTGCTGCGGTCGGAGGACACGCAGCCGGCGACGAGCGTGGCCGTTGCCAGCGCGGTGACGGCAACGAGTGTGCGCTTCATGATTTTCCCTTCCAGGGCACGGCGAGGACGCCGATCCATTTGATGACTGCGTCCAGCACGAGGGCGGTGATCCCGATGACAACGATGCACGCGATCGTCAGCGGTGTATCGAGTTGTGTGCCGGACAGATACGCCAATCCGCCGATGCCGGGGATGCCGTTGTTGAGTTCGGCCGCGACGACCGTCGTCCACGCGAAACCCACGGCGATGCGGATGCCGGTGAGCACTTCGGGTGCGGTGGAGGGCAGGACGACTTCGGTGAGCACCTGGCGGCGGTTGGCGCCGAGTGAGCGCACGGCGTCGATGTGGTCGCGGGGCACCGAATGCACGCCGTTGATCGTGGCGATGGTGATCGCTGGGAACGCGGCGAGGAACAGCAGCCAGATCTTCGAGGTGTCGCCGATGCCGAACCACACGATGAGCAGGCCGATGTAGCCGAGCGGGGGGAGGGCCCGCAGGAAGTTCAGATACGGCTCGACGAGGGTGTTGAGCGGTCGCCACATGCCCATCGCGAAGCCGAGGAGCGGGCCGACGACGATGGCGGCACCGACACCGGCGGCGATCCGCTGGCAACTGGCCAGCAGGTGTTCCCACAGGAAATAGCCCTGGGCGCCCTGCACGAGCCGGTCGACACCCGGTGCGACCGGATGCCAGGTGTTGGCCAGCACGAACGCGTCCCACACCGCGCCCGGCGACGGCAGGAACAGCGGTTCGATCAGGCCGGCAGCGGTCACCGCCCACCAGAGCAGCAGGAACGCGCCCAGTGCGACGAGACGGCCTGCGACGCGGCGGAGGAACGGGTTGCCCGGTCGCGGGGTCGCCGGCGTGGCGGTGACCGCGATGGTCGGGTCGTCGCGGGTGTCGACGGGGGCGTTCACGGTTCCGGCACCTCCTGGCCGGAATTACCGGGCCCAAAACAGCTTTCGATTCTCAGAGTGGTGATCATGGGCCGAGGTGACGCCCGCGTACAGGGTTCGGATCGTCGTGATCGAAACCCTTGCCTCGTGCGTGGTTTCGGTAGCGGCAACTACCGAAACCACGCACGGGGCGCGGGGGCTAGGAGACGGGGACGGGGGATGAGCGTCGGGCGGCCGGGCGGGGCAGGGCGTAGTGGTCGCGCAGCGTCGTGCCCTCGTATTCGGTGCGGAACACACCGCGGCTCTGCAGGATCGGCACGACGTGGTCGACGAACGCGTCGAAGCTGCCGGGCAGATAGGGCGGCATGATGTTGAAACCGTCGGCGGCACCGGCCTCGAACCAGGTGACGATCCGATCCGCGACCTGCTCCGGGGTGCCCACGATCGTGCCGTGCCCGCGGGCGCCGGCGAGGCGATGCAGCAATCCGCGCAGGGTCAGGCCGGGTTCGCGTTCGACCATGTCGAAGATGACCCGCGAACGGCTCTGCGCGCCCTGCACGTCCTCGGGGTGGGGCAGCGCGTGCAGCGGAACCGGACCGTCCAGGGGGAACCCGGACAGGTCGACGTCGTCGAATCGGGACGACAGGTGCGCCAACCCGACCTCGGGTATCGACAGATCCGTCAGGTCCTGCTCGATGCGCCGTGCCTCCGCCTCGGTGGAACCGATGATGGGAGACAGGCCGGGAAGGATCTTGACGGTGTCGGGGTCGCGGCCGAACGCCGCCGCCTGGGCCTTCACGTCACGGTAGAAGTCCTGCGCGTCGCCGAGGTCGACCTGCGCGGTGAAGATCGCCTCGGCGAAGCGCGCGGCGAACGCGCGGCCCTCCACGGACGAGCCTGCCTGGACGAGTACCGGGTGCCCCTGCGGTGAGCGCGCCGCATTGAGGGGCCCGCGAACCCGGAAGTGTGGTCCGGCGTGGTCGATCCGGTGCACCCTGTCCGCGTCGGCGTAGATGCCGCGCTCGCGATCGACGACGACGGCGTCGTCCTCCCAGCTGTCCCACAGGGCAGTGGCAACCTCGAGGTATTCGGTAGCGCGTTCGTAGCGGTCGGTGTGGCCGAGCCGGCCGTCGAACCCGAAGTTGTGCGCGGCCGCGGAGGACCACGAGGTGACGATGTTCCATCCCGCACGTCCGCCGCTGATGTGGTCCAGCGACGAGAACTGGCGGGCCAGGTTGTAGGGCTCCGTGTACGTGGTGGACGCGGTTCCGATGAGACCGATGTGCTCGGTGACCAACGCCAACGCGGACAGCAAGGTCAGCGGCTCGAAACTGCTCTGCGCGACGCGGTCGGCGTGCCGTCCGACCGCCGGGACGTCCGCCAGGAAGATCGAATCGAACCGTCCGCGCTCGGCCGTCTGTGCGATCTCGCGGTAGTAGTGCACGTCGTCGACGCGTTCGGGGGTGGTACCCGGCAGTCGCCACGACGCTTCGTGGTGGCCGGTCGCGGGAACGAACACGTTGAGATGCAATCGAGAAGCCATAGCGAACACCCTCCGAAATACTGTCGGCACAAATCACCGGCAGTTCAGCAGGGTTCGGACGCCGACCCAATACTTCTGCTCGACGTGATTCCAGGGAGGGGTAGTTCAGCATCGGCGAGTCGAGGATTGCGTCCTCGTCCCTGAACGAATGTTGGTGCCCGTGCGTGGTTTTGGTAGCGGCAACTACCAAAACCACGCACGGGCACGGGGGACGGGTCAGGTGGTGAGGATGGTGGCCGCGGCGGTGCCGGGGGCTCCGTAGAGCTGTGCGAAGCCGACGCGGGGAGTACCTGAGATCTGCCGGTCACCCGCCTCGCCACGCAGTTGCCGTACCAACTCGTGGACCTGCCGAAGCCCGGACGCGCCGATCGGTTCGCCGTTGGCGATGAGGCCACCGTCGGTGTTGACGGGAAGCCGGCCACCGATCTCCGTGTGGCCCTCGGCGATCAGTTTCTCCTGGTCGCCGTCGGCGCAGAACCCGGCCTCGGCCAGGTGGATGACCTCGGCGCCGGCGTCGGTGTCCTGCAGTTGCACGACGTCGACCTCCTCGGGTGCGATCCCGGCCGCCTCGAACGCGGCCCGCGACGCGTAGACGGTGGGTGAGGTGTCCTCGTCGACGGGCGCGAACGTCGTGTTCACCTCGTAGGCCCCGTATCGCCGCGTGCGGATCTCGACCGCCCGCACGTAGACGGGGGTGCGGGTGAAGCGGTGCGCCATATCCGCCCGGCACATGACGACGGCGGCGGCGCCTTCGTCGGGCGCGCAGAACATGTAGTGCGTGAGCGGGTAGTTCAGCATCGGGGAGTCGAGGATCGTGTCCTCGTCGATGGGTTTGCGGCGGAACGCATTCGGATTCAAGGCCCCGTTGCGGTAGTTCTTCGCCGCGACCTTCGCGAGAGTGCGCTGCGAGATCCCGTGGTCGTGCAGGTATTTGTTGGCCTTCATCCCGAAGAACTGGGTGGTGAGGTACTGGCCGTTCTCCCCGTACCACCGGGGCATCCCCACGAGCGTGGGGTCCACGGTGAACGCCCCACGCGGATGCTTGTCCATCCCGATCGCGATACCGATGTCGAAGCGACCGACCCGGATCGAATCGGCACACACCTGGGTGGCGCTCGCCGCGGTCGCGCACGCGTTGAACACGTTCGTGAACGGCAACCCGGTCAGACCCAGCGTCCCGACGATCGCGTCGGGGTTCGCGATCTCCCAGCTACCCCCGACGGCGAACTGCATGTCCTTCCACTGCAATCCCGCATCGTCGAGCGCGGCCTGCACAGCGTCCGCGCCCATGTCCATCGCGCTCTTGCCGTCGAACCGGCCGAACGGGTGCAGTCCCACCCCGATGATGGCGACATCGTTCACTTCGACTCTCCTCAGTCGCTCAGACCGCGCGGAACGCGAACGTGACGGTTTCGGTGCCGTCGTCGTCGACGGCGATGGGCACCATGGTCAACTCCACCTCCATGCCGAAATGAAGCTTGTCCGGATCGTTCTCGCTGAGCCGCCCTTCGACGCGCACGACGTCGTCGAGCTGGACCAGTCCGACGCCGAACGGGGTGAACGTCGCGGCCGTCTCGCGCCCGGCGTAGGGAGGTCCGGGAAGAAAGCCCTGCGTCGTCCACGACACGAGGGTTCCGCGCCGCGGCAACACGGTCTCGGCGACGTTGCCGGAACTGCACCGCGGGCACCGCCGGTGCGCCGGAAATGCGACCGCCTCGCAGTCCCGGCAACGGCTGCCGACGAGCTGCGGGTCGGGGTCGGGCCAGGTGGAGATCTCGGGTGCCAGGGCTCGGGGCATCGGGTTTCTCCTTTGTCTCGGCGGCACATCGAACCGAACGTCGAGGAATATACGGTAAGGCATACAGTAAAACCATTGCCGGTCGTGTGGGTGCTGCTCCTCGGCGATCCGCACGGGATCCACGGTTGCCTGCCGGACCTGGTTCGGGATTGACTTCACGGACGCCCGTACAGATGCAGGAGGGTCCATGGAGTTGCGCAGGTTGGCCGGTGCGATGGCAGTGGCCCTCGCGACGACACTGACAGCGTCCGTGTCGTTCGCCGACGCACAGCCCCTCGTGCCCGCAGCCCCGGTCGCCGAGGCGTTCACCCTGCCGGAACTGATCGGGCCCTACCCGTCGGACGCTCCCGCGCGCGGCTCGTACATCGGCGTCCTCGACGGCTTCACCGAGATCCGGGACACGCGCCCCGACCTGCTGCAGCGCAATCTCGACCGCGGCGTGGAGATCAACAACGCCGCGACCCCGGTCGAACAGCAGCGCGCCCTGTTCGACGACAACCACGACCGCCTGCTCTCGCTGTCCGACGGCCTCGGCGCCGGCCTCGGCGGCATCTTCCGCGCGGCGCTCGCCCAGCATCGGCTGCCGAAAGTCGCGGCCCTGCTCGCCGGGGACCTCGCCCGCGCCGGTGGCATCGCGAACTCGACACTCGTCGAGAAGAACCACTGGAGCAATCCGCGGCCCTTCGAGGTGGTGCCCGAACGCATCGTCGCCTATCGGGGCGACGGCATCAGCGGAGGTGCCGACCCGTTCGCCGATGTGTACGGCACCGACTCGTACCCCTCCGGGCACGCGTCGCAGGCGTACTGGAAAGGCATCCTGCTCGCCGACATGCTGCCCGAACTGGCACCGCAGATCCTCACGCGCGCGTCCGAGATCGGCAACGGGCGCATCGTGCTCGGCGTGCACTACCCGCTCGACGTCATGGCTGGCCGCATCATGGGCCAGGCGGCCGCGGCGGACCGGCTCAACGATCCGGCGTTCGCGCGGCTCGTCGACGAAGCGGGTGCGGAACTGCGCGCCGTGCTCGAGACCGCCGCCGGGATGCCGCTGCGTGACTACATCGCCTCCGACAGCCCGTACCGGTCCGCGGAGACGGCCCGCGCCGAATTCCGCGAACGGCTCACCTACGGGTTCGAGCGGATCCATCCGGACGCCACGAACGGCATTCCCGCCGAGGCCGCGGTGCTGCTGCGTGCGGCCGCACCGGACCTGACCGACGAGCAGCGTCTGGATGTGCTGCGGCAGACGGCGATTCCCGCCGGATACCCGCTGGACCGGACCGGTCCCGACGGCGGCTGGCTGCGCCTCGACCTCGTCGCAGCTCACGAGGCGGTCGCCGGGAACTGATCCCATCGTTCCGATCACAGGGATTTCAACGCTTCAGCGGAATCGCGTCGCGGCTCTAGCGTCGTGGGCACAACGGGGGAGAGATTCACAGCCCGCCCACGGTGCCCGAGGAGGCGTGAAATGACCACGATCGAAAAGCGACTCACTGTCGAACCACTGTCCGGCTGGACCGGCGCCTTGATCCACGGCGCGGATCTGTCGCAGCCGTTGTCCGACGGTGAGATCGCAACGATCCGGGAGGCGCTGCTGCGCTGGAAGGTGGTGTTCTTCCGCGACCAGGATCTCGACCACGCTTCGCAGATCGCGTTCGGCAAGCAGTTCGGCGACGTCACCCCCGGTCATCCCTACGAAGGCACCACCGCGCCGGAGGGATTCCCCGAGATCCACACCGTCTCACCGAAGGCCTACGACCACCGGTACGGCGCCGACTACACCAAGCGCCGCGGGGCGGCCGGCCCCGACTGGCACGCCGAGGTCACCCCGCTGATCAACCCGCCGTCGCATTCGATCCTGCGCGCCGAGACGATCCCGCCATTCGGCGGCGACACCCAGTTCAGCAACGTCGCGGCCGCCTATCAGGGCCTGAGCGAACCGGTCCGGGCGTTCATCGACGAGCTGCGCGCCGAGCACCGATTCGGCGCCGCGTTCGACGCCGAGCGCAGTTCGGAGAAGATCGGGGACCTGGTCCGCACCAACCCGCTCGCCACGATTCATCCCGTGGTGCGGGTGCATCCCGAGAGCGGGGAGCGCGTCGTCTACGTCAATCCGTCGTTCACGCGGGAGATCGTGAACCTCGCGCCGCGCGAGTCGCGGCACGTGCTGGACCTGCTGTTCGCCGAAGTCGCACGCCCGGAATACACGGTCCGGTTCAAGTGGGAACCCGGCAGCGTCGCGTTCTGGGACAACCGGGCCGCGCTGCACCTGGCGCCGCAGGACGCCCACCATCTCGACCACGACCGGGTTCTGCACCGCATCACCCTCGTCGGCGACGTGCCGGTCGGGCCGAACGGAGTGAAGTCCGAATCGATCTCGGGTGAATGGTTCGGGGCGGCCTGAGCATGACCACCGTCCTCGAAAAGTCCTCGGCGGGAGTCGCTCTCGTCGATCCCACCGCGCTGTCCGCGCGCACCCAGCGCGCCTCGCGGGTGCCGCGGTCGGTGCAGCGCCTGCTCGGTCCGGTCCTGCTCGTCGTGGCCTGGCAGGTCGCGTCGAGCACCGGGTTCTTCGACGAACGCACGGTGCCCCGGCCGCTGTCGGTGCTGTCCGCGGCGTGGCGGCTCATCACCGACGGGTCGCTGGAGGAGCACCTGACGATCAGCCTGCTGCGCGTCGGCTACGGCCTGCTCATCGGCATCGCGCTCGGGCTGGTGCTCGCCGTGGTCTCCGGCCTGTCCCGCATCGGCGAGAACTTCGTCGACGCCAACATGGAAGTGCTGCGGGCGGTTCCGAACTTCGCGCTGGTACCGCTGCTCATCGTGTGGTTCGGCATCAGCGAGGTCCCGAAGGTCATCCTCATCGTCCTGGCGGTCGCGGTATCCATCTACATCAACACCTTCGCCGCGATACGCAGCGTCGACGCCGGGCTCGTCGAGGCGGCACGTTCGTTCGGGGTCGGCCGCGGCGAACTGATCCGCCGTGTCGTCCTGCCCGGCGCACTGCCCGGGTTCCTCGTCGGCCTGCGCCTCGCCCTCACCGGCGCGTGGCTCTCGCTGATCTTCGCCGAGACGATCAACGCGAAGAAGGGCCTGGGCCGCATGATGACCGACGCCCGCGAGTACTTCCAGATCGACGTCGTGTTCGTACTCATCGCGGTGTACGCAATCCTCGGGCTGCTCTCCATCGCGGTGGTGCGCTGGCTGGAGAACCGGCTGCTGACCTGGAGGCGAGCCTACGATGGCAACTGACCTGGTGGACAACGACACCCAGACGGTCGTTGTCGCGCGCGGTGTGCGACGGGTGTTCGGCGCGCAGACCGTCCTCGACGGTCTCGACGTCGAGATCGCCGCGGGCGAGTTCGTCGCGCTGCTCGGACGCAGCGGATCCGGCAAGTCGACCTTCCTGCGGGCGCTCGGCGCGCTGGACCCCGACGTCCAGGGCCACATCCGGGTGCCCGCGAAACAGGCGGTCGTGTTCCAGGAACCGCGTCTGCTGCCGTGGCAGAAGGTGCTGACCAACGTCACGATCGGACTGCCCAACAACGCCACGGTGCGCGAGCAGGGCCGCGCCGCGCTGGCCGAGGTGCACCTCGAGGACAAGGCCGGCGCGTGGCCGCGCACCCTCTCCGGCGGTGAAGCACAGCGCGTCGCGCTGGCGCGGGCACTCGTGCGCGAACCCCAATTGCTGCTTCTCGACGAACCTTTCGGTGCACTCGACGCGCTCACCCGCATCCGGATGCACGGCCTGCTGCTGCGGCTGTACCGCAAGTACCGGCCCGCGGTCCTGCTCGTCACCCACGACGTCGACGAAGCGATCCTGCTCGCGGACCGCGTGATCGTGCTGACCGACGGGGCGATCTCCCTGTCCACCCGCGTCGACGTGCCGCAGCCACGTTCTCGGGACTCGCGCGAATTCACCGCGCTGCGACGGCGACTGCTCGCCGAACTCGGTGTCGGCGACGAACCCGACGCTCGATAACTCACATCAGAAGGAACATGACGTTGCCTGGAATCAGACGGGCCCGGTGGGCATTGCTGCCCGCCCTCGCATTGACGATGCTCGCCTCCGCCTGCGGGCTGTCCGAATCCGAGGAGAGCGAAGCGCTCTCCGAAGCGACCATCGCGAACACCGTCGACGTCCCCGAGGGGACGGAACTCGTTGTCGCCGAGCAGAACGGGAACCAGTCGCTCGCATGGTCGCTGTCCGGCGCCGGAGCCGACGCGCCCTACGAGGTCACCTTCGCGGACTTCAGCGGCGGCCCCGCTGTCATCGAAGCGCTGCGTTCCGGCGCTGCCGACATCGGCTTCGTCGGCGAAGCGCCTGTTCCGATCGCCGTGTCCAACGGCATCGAGGACATCGTGGTCGTTGCGGGACAAGCGAATCCGGGAAGCAGCGGCGGCTACTACCTCGTCGCGCAGCCGGGCAGTGGCATCGAGACCCTCGAAGACCTGCGCGGCAAGCGCGTCGCATACCCGCCGGGCACCGGCCGTCAGATGATCACCGTCGGCCTGCTCGACCGGGCCGGTCTCGAACTCGGCACCGACGTCGAGGGCGTCGAACTCGCGGGATCGGAGGTGGTGCCGACGTTTGTCGCCGGTGCGGTCGATGCCGCGATCGTCCGCGGGAACCAGTACTACAAGATCGGCTCTCCGCCGATTCTCGGTGACGGAACCGGCATCAACACCGGCATCAGCGCGCTGGTGGTGCGGCGCGATGTCCTCGACGATCCCGTCAAGATCGCCGCGATCGGCGACTACGTCGGGCGGACGGTCGCGGCGACCAACTGGCAGGAAGCCAACCCCGGGCAGTGGGTCGAGGCGTACTACGTCGGTGTCCAGGGCATCACGTACGCGCAGGGCAAGGAACTGCTCGACAAGACCGGCATCGCGAAGTACTACCCGATCGAACCGAAGTTCACCGCACTGTTCCAGACCGTGTCGGACGGACTCCTCGACACCGGCATCATCGACCGGCCCGTCGACGTGGCTCCCTACCTCGACGACCGCTACAACTCGATCATCCAGGCGCAGAACGACACCGACGGAGTGGCGCTCACACCGCTTCCGTAGTCGTCTGCGACCGCACCCGAACCACACGAGAAGGAGCGACACCATGACCCAGGCCGCAACCCGCATCGAGGTGCGCCCGCAGTCCGGTTGGACCGGCGCCGAGATCCACGGACTCGACCTCACCCGCGAACTCACCACCGACGAGATCGCCACCGTCCGGCAGGCGCTGCTGCAGTGGAAGGTCGTGTTCTTCCGCGACCAGCACCTCGACCACGACCAGCACCTGCGGTTCGCGAACTACTTCGGCGCACCAACGCCCGCCCACCCCCTGTTCGATTCGATCCCGGACCCGAACTACCCGACGATCTACCCGATCTTCCGCGACCGCTTCAAGGCCCGGGTCGCGAGCACTTCCGGCTACGACCGGCCCGGCTGGCACGCCGACGTCACCGCCGCGGTGAATCCGCCGGCAGCGTCGATCCTGCGTGCGGAGGTGCTGCCCCCGTACGGTGGCGACACCCAGTGGTCCAACACCGTCGCCGCGTACGAAGGACTGTCGGCGCCGGTCAGGTCCCTCGCCGACGGCCTGCGCGCCGTGCACCGGTTCAGTCCCGGTGCGGGCACCACCCCCACCGAGGACTACCTGCGCAGGGTCGAGAAGCGGCCGCTCCTCACCGAACATCCGGTCGTGCGGGTGCACCCGGAGACGGGGGAGAAGGCACTGTACGTCAACCCCGGTTTCACGTCCCACATCGTCGGGGTGTCGCCGCACGAGAGCCGCCGGCTGCTCGAGCTGTTCTACGACGAGCTGGCGCGTCCGGAGTACACGGTGCGGTTCCGGTGGGCGCCGGGCTCGATCGCGTTCTGGGACAACCGCTCCAGCGTGCACCTCGCGCCGCGCGATCTCACCACCGACTACGATCGCCGGCTGTACCGGATCACCCTCGTCGGTGACGTTCCGGTCGGACCGGACGGCCGGGAGTCGGTGGCCCTCGAAGGCGAGCCGTTCGAGGCGTTCCGACCCTCCTCGGTTACTGGAGGTCCTGCTTCAGGGCGTTGACGACGGCGGTGACGGGGGCGGTGCCGTCGGCGGCAGGGATGTCGCTGTTGACCGCGGCGACCAGGATCGTGCCGGACGCCGGCAGGTATCCGGCATAGGTGTTGTACCCGGGGAGTTCGCCGGTGTGCTCGAGCCAGCCGTTCTCGATGCCCCAGCCGAAACCGTAGGCGCGTTCGGGGGTGGCCGGCGGGACGTCGTAGTTGAACGACTCGAGCCGGTACTGCTGGGTTTCGGGGTTGAGGATGCCCTCGCCGGTGCCGAGCGCCTTCGCCCAGCGCTGCAGGTCGTCGATGGAGGAGATCACGGCGCCGGCCGCCCATCCCCACGACGGGTTCCAGTTCGTGGCGTCGGCGGTCTCGCCCTCCGGCTGGCCCTGTTCGGTGATGCCGGACAGGTGCGGGTCGGGGAACGCCGCGTCGGAGGGCAGCGACGTCTCGGACATGCCGAGCGGACCGAACAGGTTCTCCTGGAAGTAGTCCGCGAGGCTCTGCCCGCTGACCTGTTCGACGACGAGACCGAGCGCGACGTAGTTCGAGTTGGAGTACTCGAACTGCTCGCCGGGCGCGAAGTTCGGCGGATCGCCGCGCACCACGTCGAGGAGTTGTTCCGGGGTCCACGGAGCGTCGGGGTTGGCGAACAGCTGTTGCTGGAACCCCTCGTCGAAGGTGTAGCTGGGGATTCCGCTGGTCATTGTGGCGAGCTGCTCGAGTGTCGCGATGTCTCCGTTGGGTAGGCCCGGCACGTATTTGCCGATCGGGTCCGTGAGTTCGAGCCGTCCGTCCTCCCACAACTGCAGGATCGCGGTGGCGGTCATCGTCTTGGTGAGACTGCCGACGCGCGTGTGGTCCTCCGCTGTCGGGGGCTGCTGGGTGTCGACGCCGGAGACACCCGCGGTCCCGGTCCATTCCCCCTCGGGGCCGATCACCCGCGCGATGACGCCGGGGAATCCGATCTCCCCGTGCAGGCTGTCGATGGTTTCCTGCAACCGGTCCGCCAGCGCGGACTCGGCGCTCTCCGGGGATTCCGTGCCCGTCGTGGGCGAGGTGGTCGTGTCGTCGCTGGTGCACGCGGAGGCCAGCGCGACGACGGCGGCGGCCAGGAAGATCGGGAGTCTGCGCATGGTGGGCTCCGATGGGACTGGATGGTCGCTTAGTCCGGTTCAGTATGCGGCGGGCTCGGCCGGACTGTCCGCGCGATCACCGAATCCGCCCGCGTCCCCGCGGCCCCGTCCTACCGTGTGGGGCGACGGATCGGAGTATCGATGAACCCGCTCATCCACGTGTCACCGCAGGTGCGGGACGCCGTCGCCGACGGGCGACCGGTCGTCGCGCTGGAATCGACGATCTTCACGCACGGGCTCACCCCGCCTCGCAATCTCGAGGTCGCGTTCGAGGCCGAACGGAACCTGCGCGACGCCGGCGTGGTGCCGGCGACCGTCGGCGTGGTCGGTGGCATCCCCACCGTGGGGTTGTCGGACGAGCAGATCACCGCGCTCGGATCGGAGCCGGGCGTCGAGAAGCTCGGCGTCCGCGACCTTCCCGCCGCCGCGGCGAAAGGCATCTCGGGTGGCACGACCGTCGCCTCGACCGCGGTGCTCGCCCACCACGCGGGAGTGCGGGTCTTCGCGACCGGCGGCCTGGGCGGCGTCCACCGCGGCGCGGCGTCGACGTTCGACGAATCCGCCGACCTGACCACCCTGGCATCGGTACCGATCCTCGTCGTCAGCGCCGGAGTGAAATCGATCCTCGATATTCCGGCGTCCCTGGAACGCCTCGAAACCCTGAGCGTGCCCGTCGTCGGCTATCGGACGCGGCGGTTCCCCGGCTTCTACGTGCGCGACAGCGGTTGCGCGATCGACTATTCCGTGGAGTCGCCCGCCGAAGCCGCGGCGATCGTCGACGCCCGCGACCGTCTCGGCTCGAAAAGTGCTGTGCTGCTGGTCAATCCGGTGCCCGAACAGGACCAGCTCGATCCGGCGCTGCACGATCGGGTGCTGCGTGACGCCGAGCATGCCGCCGCGGCCGCCGGGGTCACGGGGAAGGCGACGACCCCGTTCCTGCTCGCCCACCTGCATCACGCCACCGGTGGCCGCAGCCTCGACGTGAACGTCGCGGTCTACCGCGCGAACGTCGCCCTCGCCGCGTCGGTGGCCGTCGAATTGGCATCCGGGTGACCGGGCACTGGGTGTTGCACGTCGACCTCGACCAGTTCATCGCCGCGGTCGAGGTACTGCGCAACCCCGACCTGGCGGGGCGGCCGGTGATCGTCGGCGGTCGCGGCGACCCGACCGAACGGGGTGTCGTGTCCACGGCGTCCTACGAGGCCCGCGAGCACGGCGTCGGGTCCGGGATGCCGCTGCGGACCGCGGCCCGCAAGGTCCCCGACGCGGTGTTCCTGCCCGTCGACGCGGACACCTACACCGAGGTGTCGAACGTCGTGATGGACACGTTGCGCGGGCTCGGCGTCGTCGTCGAGGTCCTCGGCTGGGACGAGGCGTTCCTCGGGGTGGACACCGACGATCCGGAGGCGGTCGCGCGGACCGTGCAGACCGCGGTGTTCGACGCGACGGGACTGCATTGTTCGGTGGGCATCGGCGACAACAAGCTGCGCGCCAAGATCGCCACCGGCTTCGGCAAGCCGCGCGGCATGTTCCGGCTCACCCGCGACAACTGGTTCGCGGTGATGGGCGACCGCGGCACCGACGCGTTGTGGGGTATCGGCTCGCGCACCGCGAAGAAACTCGACGCGCTCGGGATCCGCACCGTGCGGGATCTCGCGATGGCGTCGGAAGCGGACCTGGCGGCGCGGTTCGGACCGAAGACCGGGCCGTGGCTCGTCGGACTGGGACGTGGGGTCGGCGGCGCGACCGTGACGGCCGAGCCGTGGGTCGCGCGGTCGCACGGGCGGGAGGTGACGTTCCAGCACGACGTGAGCGACTGGGCGGAACTCGCCGAACATGCGCGCCGGCTCGCGGTCCGCGCCACCGAGGACATCCGCGCCGAGCAGCGACCGGGCGTGCGGGTGGAGGTCAAGCTCCGGTACGCGCCGTTCACCACCCACACCACCGGCCGGGCCCTGCCCGAACCGACGTTGGACTCGCAGGTCGTCTCGGACGCCGCGGTCGCGTTGCTGGACCGGTTCGATCACGACCGGAAAGTACGGCTGATCGGGGTGCGGGTCGTGATGGTCGAGCCGTGAGCGGTCAGCGGGACATGCCGTAGAACCGTTCGACGCGCACCCGCAGCAGCAGCCGCCGTTCGGTCACCATCGCCGCGCGGAACTCGTTCCAATCCGGATGCTCGCCCTGCAGTTGCCGATACTGCTCGACCAGCTGTTCGACGGTCTCATCGTGCGGAAGTGCCGCGACCGGGGACAACTCGGCGTAACCCTCCGCGACCGCGTACGACCAGCCGTCGGCGGAGTCGACGAACATGCTCACGCGCGGGTCGCGGCGCATGTTGCGGGTCTTGGCGCGGTCGTCGGTCACCGAGACGGAGAACGTGCGGGTGCGGGGGTCGTAGTGGTGCAGGATGTTCGACAGCTGCGGCCGTCCGTCCCGCTTGAGGGTGACGAGCGTCGCGACCTTGGTGGTGGTGAACAGCGCTTCGAGCGGATCGGTCGATGCCATGCGTCCAGCCTAGAGCCGTGGTGGGTCGAGTTCGGATGATTCTGTGTATCAGACGGTTTCGAGTGACGAGCCGATGATCTCGGCGAGTTCGCGTGGCGCGTCGTTGTGCACGGTGTGACCGGCGTGCGGCACCGCGAGGATTCGCGCGGCCGGATTGCGCCGCCGGACCTCGTCGGCATCGGAATCGGACACGAAATCCGATGCGCCACCACGGATCAGCGTCAGCGGAACCCCGATGCCCGCTAGATCGTCCCACAGCGCCGACAGATCCTGGCCGTCGTCGAGCACCGCCGAGGGCGTCACGTCGAGAACGATCGCGCGGCGCACCAGTTCCGGAACGATCGCGGCGAGACGGATCGTCGTGAGACCGCCGAGGGAAGCGCCCACCACGGCTTCGGCTTCGGGTGCCCAGCGGCGGACGGCGTGTGCCACCGCGTCGGCCGCGTTCCAGGGGGAGTGGTCGGGGTGGTCGAGCGGCGTCGAATGTCCGTGCCCGGGCAGGTCGACGGCGAGCGCGGGCAGTCCCAGCGCGAGATTGAGTGCATCCCAGGTGTGGGCGTCCTGACCGCTGTCGTGCAGGAACACGATACGAGGCGGTTCGGTGGCCCAGAGCAGCGAGCTCACGTGCACGCCCTCGCGGATGTCGGTGCCGACACGCTGCACCACCGGTGGAGCATCGAGTGTCAGCCCGAGTTCGGCGGCGTTCCGGGGGAGCTGTGCGAATTCGTCGTCCTGGAAATGCGAGACCATGGGGTCCTTTCCGCGCTCGAAGCCGGTGCGCAAAGTTGACGGCAGGAACACATCCTATTTTCTCGGCGCCGTTCCGGCCGGATAGTTGTGCCCGAGCACAGACGGACGGGTGCTCGGCTGCCGGTCGCTGCCGGGGTCTCCAATCCGGTTGCGTATCGGCCCGGAACGACGGTGGACGTCCCGAAAATTCGGTACACCGACCGTCGACTCGGACCCTGCACGGCGGGTCCGGTCCTCGGATGACGGCGAAACGCCCGTGCGCATCGAGGGCCGAACCTTAAGATCGAGAGGTCCGACTGCACGCGAACTCGTCGAGGTATCGCCATGGCCGACGACATCGAGAACGCCCGACGCTCGTCCCCGCAGCAAGGTCGGTTCCCACCGGTCGTGGAGGGACTGCTCGACAGTCCGCTCGCCGGTCTCGCCCCATGGATCGTGCTCGCCGTCTTCGAGGGACCGGGCAGTATCGCGTGGGTCGCGGCCGTGGCACTGGGCCTGTCGGTCCTGTTCCTCGTCCTGGACCTGATCCGTGGCCGGTCGCTGAAACTGCTCGGTGTGGTGGACGTCGTGTTCTTCGCGGCGTTGCTGATCACCCACTTCTCGCTGAGCGTGGACAACCAGATGTGGCTCGAGACGTGGATCGGTGAGATCGCGAACATCACGCTGGTGCTCATCGCGGTCGGATCGATGCTGGCGCGGAGGCCGTTCACGATCCAGTACGCGCGGGAGGAGGTCGATCCGCAGTACTGGGATTCGCCGGTGTTCCTGCGCACCAACTACGTCATCACCGGGGCGTGGGCTCTCGCCTTCCTCGTCGCGGCGGCTGCGGGGTGGTACGGCGACGCGGTGCTCCACGACGACGACAACATCTGGACGGGATGGGTGATCCAGGTCGCGGCGATGGTCGCCGCGATCAAGTTCTCCGCCTGGTATCCCGACCGGGTCGGCGAGCGGACGGGCGACGCAACGGAATGACGGCCGCCGTCAGTCCTGTTCGTCGAGGTGGAACAACACGAGGGTGACGGTCAGGATCAGGGCGGGGACCCACGCTGCCTGCCCGCCGATCCACTGGGACACGAGTGCACCGAAGACCGCGCCGCCCGCGAACGACGCGCAGATCGCGCCGTAGACGGCGGTGTGGCGGCGGGCCACCTCGTCGTGGTCGACGAACCCGCGGAACCAGGCCTCGGTGAGCCGCATCAGATTTCCGGTCGTGGCGATGGACATGTAGGTCAGCTCGCCGATCATGCGATACAGACCCATCTGCAGTGCCGCGACGAACGCGATGGGGACGGTGACCGCCGCGGCGTGGACGCTGTCCGGCAGGAACCCCACGATCACGAGGATGATCACCTGCAGGCCCGTCGCCCAGCGCAGCGGGCGGGTGAGGCGGCGTTCGATGCGGCCGGTCTTGACGAGCATCGCGACCGCGATGCCGACGAGGAACGCGAGGATCGGATACAGGTGCGCGAGCGCGTCGCGCCATTGTGCCTCGGCGAAATCGATGCCCATCAGGATCACGTTGGCGGTCTGCGTGTTCGCGAAGACACCGTCGCGGGTGATGAACGTGTATGCGTCGAGGTAGCCGCCGACCATCGTGAGAATGACGGCGAACCGAAGGGAAGTCGAGGTCTGCGTCGCCATGAACCGGGTTCCTCCGCCCGAGGTGCTTCGACCACCATAGGGCCACCGGCGGGGAGCTTGCACAGTTTTCGGCGCCCGTCCAGAGTACGGAGCGCGCAGATCCGAATCCTGTTGCATGAACAGCCGGGCGGAGGACCATGGACCACGGTGTCCGCGCTCGCGGACGCCGGGTCGACGAGAGGCACAGCCCATGACTGTCACCGACGAATACCTCGAGAACAACAGGAAGTACGCCGAGTCCTTCACCGGCCCGCTTCCGCTGCCTCCCAGCAAGCACGTCGCGGTCGTGGCGTGCATGGACGCGCGGCTGGACGTCTACCGGGCCCTGGGAATCGGCGAAGGCGAATCCCACGTGATCCGCAACGCCGGTGGTGTCGTGACCGACGACGAGATCCGGTCCCTCGCCATCAGCCAGCGACTGCTCGGTACCCGGGAGATCATCCTCATCCACCACACCGACTGCGGCATGCTCACATTCACCGACGACGAGTTCAAGCGGTCGATCCAGGACGAGATCGGCATCAAACCGTCCTGGTCGCCCGAGTCCTTCCCGGACGTCGAGGAGGACGTGCGGCAGTCGCTGCGCCGCATCGAGGACAGCCCGTTCATCACCCAGACCGAATCGTTGCGCGGCTTCGTCTTCGACGTTGCCACGGGTCGGCTGAGCGAGGTGAAGCCCGACTGAGGGGACGCGATGGCGACCTTCGTACTGCTGCCCGGTGCCGGATCGGACTCGTGGTACTGGCATCGGGTGGTGCCGCTGCTGCAGGAACTGGGGCACACCGCGATTCCCGTCGACCTGCCGTACTCCGACGACGCCGCCGGACAGTACGAGTACGCCGACGTGGTGGTCGCCGCGGCCCGGGACGCGCAGCCGCCGCTGGTCCTGGTCGGTCAGTCCATGTCCGCGTTCACCGCAGTGATCGCGGCGGAGCGGCTGGTCGTCGACCGGCTGATCCTCGTCGCGCCGATGATCCCGGCTCCCGGCGAGTCACCCGGCGGATGGTGGAGCGCAGTCGGTCAGGAGCAGGCCCGACGTGCACAGGACATCGCGGACGGGCGTGACCCCGACCTTCCCTTCGATCCGCGCGAACTGTTCTTCCACGACGTGCCCGCCGAGATCGTCGCGGAAGCGTTCACGCACGAAGCGCCCGTGCTCTCGGATTCGGCGTTCGAACCGGCGTGGCGCGCCGACCGATGGCCGGATGTGCCGGTGCGGGTGGTCGCCGGCCGTCACGACCGGTTGTTTCCGCTCGATCTCATCCGGCGGATCGCCCGCGAGCGGGTCGGCGTGGAACCGGACGTCCTCGACAGCGGTCACCTGGTGGCGCTGGTGTGTCCGCGCGAACTCACCGATCTGCTGGTCGCGTCGGTGCCGTGACTCTTGCGTGGCCTCAGTGTCCGTTGCCGTTGCCGGCGCTCGTGTGCTGCGCGGCGAGGGATTCGGGCATCGGTTCGTGGCGCAGGTAGCCGCGCGCGAACTCGGCGGTGCCCTGCGTCAGGGCGCGCAGGTCGACGGGATAGCGCGTCAGTTCCAGTTCGGGAACCTCGGCGCGCAGCAGGGTCGTGCCCGGACCCGCGTTCTCGGTGCCCAGAACCCGGCCGCGCCGGGCCGAGAGGTCGCCGAGGACCGCGCCGAGATAGTCGTCGGGGACCACGACCTTGACCGCGTCCACGGGTTCGAGCACCCGCACCGTCGTGTGGGTGGAGGCGTCGCGCAACGCGAGTCCCGCGGCGGCCTGGAACGCCGCATCCGACGAGTCGACCGAGTGGGCCTTGCCGTCGACGAGCGTGACCTTGACGTCGACGAGCGGATGACCGGTCGCGACACCCTTGGCGGTGGCGCTGCGCACGCCCTTCTCGACGGACGGGATGAACTGGCGGGGCACGGCGCCGCCGACGACGTGCTCCTCGAACTGGACACCGCTGCCGACCGGTAGCGGCTCGACCTCGATGTCGCACACCGCGTACTGGCCGTGCCCGCCGGACTGTTTCACCAGCCGGCCGTGCCCCTTCGCGGGACCGGCGAACGTCTCGCGCAACGCGACCCGGTAGTCGACGATGTCGACGTTCACCCCGTGCCGGTTGCGGAGCCGGTCGAGGACGACTTCGGCGTGGGCCTCGCCCGTGCACCACAACACCAATTGGTGTGTGTCGGGATTGTTTTCGAGGCGCACCGCCGGATCCTCGGCGGTCAGCCGGGACAGGGCCTGGGCGAGCTTGTCGTCGTCGCTTCGGGTGTGGCCCTCGACGGCGACCGGCAGCAGCGCCTCCGGCAGCGGCCACGGATCGAGGACGACGGGATGGTCCGGGTCGCAGAGGGTGTCGGCGGGTACGGCGTTGCCGAGTTTGCCGATGCACACCAGGTCCCCGGCGACCGCCTCCGGCACCGGCCGCTGTTGCTTGCCGAACGGGCTGGTCAGCGTCGGGATCCGTTCGGTGGTCTCCTCGGTGTGGCCGGGCCCGCTCAACCGAACGAACGTGTCGGGGCGCAGCCTGCCGGAATAGACGCGCACGAGGCTGATCCGCCCCACGTACGCGTCGCCGGTGACGCGTACGACCTGCGCGGCCAGCGGGGCGTCCGGATCGGCGAACGGGGCGCCGGGCCGACGGTGCGTCGGGTCGGGGAACACCGCCGCGATCAGGTCGAGGAGCTCGGCGGCACCCACCCCGTAGTCGGTGGCGGCGGATGCGGGATGCAGTGTGCACGAGATCATTTCGCGTCGGATGCCGTCGGCGAGGGAATCGGTGTCGAGGGTTTCACCCGCCAGGTAGCGCTCCATGAGGGTGTCGTCCTGCCCCGAGATCGCCTCGACCAGACTCTCCCGGATCTGCCCCAGATCCGGGGTCTGGCCGGGGTCACCGTAGGTGCGGCCGAGCAGCACGTCCACCGACCCGCACGGCCGGGAGCCGTCGTACGCCGGTACGAACACCGGGCGCAGGGTGTCGGGTCCGAGACCGAACGCGTCGTGGCATTCGGTGAGCATCTCCTCGTAGCCGCTGCGCGCGATATCGAGTTTGGTGACGACGATGCCGCGGGGGAGTCCGGCCTCGGCGCATTCCCGCCACAGCGCGCGGGTCGCGGCGCTGATCGGGTCGGTCGCGGAGACGACGAACACCGCCGAATCCGCGGCGCGCAGGCCCGCGCGGACCTCGGCGTCGAAGTCCGGGTGGCCCGGCGTGTCGATCAGGTTGATCTTGGTGCCGTTCCATTCCAGCGGGATCATGGCGAGCTGCACCGATCGCCGGTGCTGCTGTTCGATCGGTTCGAAGTCCGAGATGGTGGTGCCGTCCACGGTGCGGCCGGCACGCCCGATGGCGCCGGCGGCGAGCGCGAGCGATTCGGCGAGGGTGGTCTTGCCGACCCCACTGCATCCGATCAGAACGACGTTGCGCAGTTGGTCCGGGCGTTCGACGACAGGCGCCCGTTCGGTTCGCGCCGAGGTTCGGTCGGGCATCGGAGTCTCCTCCCGTGGCATCCGTGCCACCGCTCGACACGGCCTCCGACCAGGGTAACCGTGCGGCTGTGCCGCCCGTGTGCCTTTGTGGCGGTTGGGGTCGCCACAAAGGCACACGGGCGGCGGAGCCGCACCTCAGTACACGTCGCGCACGTACCGCTTCTCGCGCTTGAGGTTGGTCACGTACTCGGCGGCGTCTTCCTCCGACAGACCGCCGTGCTCGGCGACGATCTCGTGCAGCGCCCGGTCGACGTCCTTCGCCATCCGGGAGGCATCGCCGCAGATGTAGAAGTGGCCGCCGTCCTCGAGCCACGCGAACAGCTCGGCGCCGTGCTCCTTCATCCGGGTCTGCACGTAGATCTTCTCGGCCTGGTCGCGGGAGAACGCCAGGTCCAGGCGGGTCAGGACACCGGACTCGACGAACTCGGTCAGCTCGTCCTCGTACACGTAGTCGCACGCGCGTTTCTGGTCGCCGAAGAACAGCCAGTTCCGTCCGGTCGCGCCCCGCGCGCGGCGTTCCTGCAGGAAGCCCCGGAAGGGCGCGATCCCGGTGCCCGGACCGACCATGATCATCGGGGCGGTGTCGTCGGCGGGGACCCGGAACGCCTTGTTCTTCGTGACGAAGACCCCGGCGATGCCGTTCTCGCCGACCCGGTCGGCCAGGAACGTCGAGCACACACCGCGACGTTCGCGGCCGTCGGTGCCGTAGCGCACCGCCGCGACCGTCAGGTGCACGCTCTGTTCCGTCGCGTTCGGGCTCGACGAGATCGAATATGCGCGGTGCTGCAGCGGCTTGAGCAGCGACAGGAACTCCTCGGCGGACAGCTCGGGAGTCGGTTCCAGGCGCAGCACGTCGAGGATGTCGCGGCCCCACAGCCAGTCGTCGAGCGCGGCCTTGTCGCCGTGCCGCAGCACGTACGTCAGTTCCTCGTTGTGCGTGCGCTTCTCGACCTCCTCGAGCAGGTCGATGTTCGGCGCGGTGATCTCGTAGCTGCGGGTGAGCAGCTCGGTCAGGGTCTGCTCGTGCCCGGAGGGGACGACCGCGCCGTCCAGGCCGAGGGTGTCGAGCAGCGCCTGCACGAGGTCGGGATCGTTGACGGGCACCACGTTCAGGGCGTCGCCCGCCTCGTACTCGAGGCCCGACCCGGCGAGGTCGAACTCGTAGTGGCGGATCTCCTTGCCGGACCCCTCACCCGACAGCAGCCGGTTGACCGTCACGGTCGCGGGGAACGGATTCCTGCGGTTCCACTGCGACTTCGCGCGGGCCGGAGCCGGGGCCGCGACGGCCGCGGTGCCGTCGCCGTGGATGCCCTCGACGGCCGCGACGAGCGGCAGGGTCTCGGCGATCCAGGCGGCGGCGACGTCCTCGTAGTCGACGTCGCAGTCCACGCGCGGCACGATGCGCTGCGCCCCGAGCTGCTCGAGCCGCATGTCGATGAGCTTGCCGGCCTGGCAGAACCCGTCGTAGCCGGTGTCGCCGAGCGCGAGCACCGCGAAGTCCATGCCCTCGAGCCGCGGCGCGGACTCGGCCGACAGGGCCTCCCAGAACAGTTCGGCGTTGTCGGGCATCTCGCCCTCGCCGTAGGTCGACGTCACGATCAGCACGCGACCGAACGTCGCGAACCGGTCGAGGTCGACGTCGTCGAGCGCGCACACCGTCGGTGCGAATCCGTGGCTGCGGGCCGCGGCCGCGGTGTCCTCGGCGACGGATTCGGCGTTGCCGGTCTGCGATCCGTACAGGATGTGCAGCGCGGGCGCCGAACCCGCCGCGGTGGCGGTGTCGGGGCCGGTGGCGAGCAGACGGGTCTGCATGCCGGCGAGGAAGCCGGCGAGCCACGACCGCTGGTCCGTGGTGAACGGGGCGTCGGTGGGGATGAACGGGGTCATGCGGAAGCCACCTCCGTGGAAAGCTCGGGCGACTGAGCGAGCAGATCCGGCACCGCGTGACGCGCGAACAGTTCCTCGTAACCGGGCAGCCGGCCGATGGAGTCGTGGTTCTTCCTGTCCTGCAGGAGAATCCACCCGTAGGTGCCGGGGGTGTACACGGACCGGACGTTGCGCAACGCCAGCGACCGCTTGTAGTCGCCGAGGCGCTTGTCGGCGACGAGCACCGCGAGCTCCTCGTCGGTGCGCTCCGAGATCGCCTCGAGCGCGTACCGCTGCAGCTTCTTGACGAGGAAGAAGTCCTCGGTCAGCAGCAGGTTGCGCACCGCCTTCTGCACGGCCGGATCGGCGGCGTCGGTGGCGCCGGGGATGCGCTGCATCGCCATCGACTGGGCGGCGGCGAGCACCGTGTAGTTGTTGAGCAGCGCGAACATCGCCTCGCTGTCCGTGCCGTCCGGGGTGACGCCCCCGGCCACCGGCGTGCCCTGCCGGTAGTCGGTCTTGAACTTGCGGACCTGGTGCTCGACGAGGGCCGCGGCGACCTCATCGGCGAGTTCCTTGCGGGACTTCGCGGCGAGGATCTGCTCCGAGTCCTGGTACTGCAGCAGCGCCCGCGGCATGCCGTACACGAAGTGCGCCTGCTCGGTCTGCCAGTTGTCCAGCAGGAAGCGGGCTTTGACGGACCCGGTGGCCTCGACGTGCCGGTGCAGCAGTTCGAGCACGGCCGCGTTGTGGACCGCCGCCTGCGGATCGTCGCCGGTGACGGAACCGAGGACGATCGAGTCGGCGCTGGCCTTGCCGGGCAGCAGGCCCTCGGGGTCGTACTGGTAGACGAACCCGCCGGACATGCCGTTGCCCAGGCCCTTGCCGAATCCGCCGAGGTTGAGCACGACACCGTTGGTCATGTACTCGCACGCGAATTCGCCGACCCCCTCGACGACCGCGGCGGCACCGGAGTTGCGGACCGCGAACCGGTCGCCGGCCTGCCCCTGGACGAACAACCGGCCGCCGGTGGCACCGAACAACGCGAAGTTGCCGATGAGCACGTTGCCGCCGTGATCGGCGGAGCCGCCGCCGGGGGAGAGCACGACGATCTCGCCGCCGCACTGGCCCTTGCCGACGCCGTCGTTCGCGGTTCCAGTGTGCGCCAGCACCATTCCGTCGTTGCAGAACGCGCCGAACGACAGGCCGGCCGAGCCGGTGGTGGTGACGGTGACGGCGCCGTCGCGCAGCCAGCGGCGGCCGCGCTCGTCGCGCAGGGCCGCGGGGATCTCGCCGAGCTGCTCGTGGCCCAGCATCCGCTCGATGTCGATGGCGAGCTGCGCCCCGACGCTCTTGTTGCGGTTGGTCAGCGCGACACCGTCACCGAGCGCGACCGCGGTCTCGCCGGCGTCGACCAGCGCCGCCCGCAGCTCGGCGATCCAGCGGTCGTCGAGTTCGTAGTCCTTCTCCAGGTACACGGGGTTCTCGACCGAGACCTCCGGCACGACGGTCAGCATGGCCCGCAGGTCCAGCTTGCCGACGGACGACGGGTGGTCGAGCAGGTGCAGCAGATCCGAGCGGCCGCGGGCATCGCGCAGCGACCGCAGACCCAGCCGGGCCAGCACTTCGCGGGTCTCGTGCGCGACGTTGAGCAGGTACTGCGCCATCGCGCGCGGGTCACCGTCGAACACCTCGGGATTGGTGGTCAGACCGGCCGGGCACTTGACGTTGCAGTTCTTGGCCATGACGCACTTGAGCATCATCAGCGCGGTGGTGCCGAACTCGAAGCTGTCGGCGCCGAGCAGCGCGGAGGTGATCACGTCGGATGCGGTCTGGTGGGCACCGGAGCAGCGCAGCACCACCTTGTCGCGCAGGCCGTTCGCGCACAGCGCCTGGTGCACCTCGGCGATGCCGATCTCGGCGGAGCGGCCCGCGTACTTGAGCGAGGTGACGGACGCGGCGCCGGTGCCGCCGGTGTTGCCGGCGACGTTGATGACGTCCGCGCCGGCCTTCGCGACACCGACGGCGATGGTGCCGATGCCCTCGGAGGACACCAGCTTGACGATGACCCGGACCCGGGCGGCCTTGCAGTCGTGGATGAGCTGCGCGAGGTCCTCGATCGAGTAGGTGTCGTGGTGCGGCGGCGGCGACACCAGTTCGACGCCGGGCGTGGCACCGCGCGCGGCGGCGATCTCCACGGTCACCTTCGCGGCCGGCAGCTGCCCGCCTTCGCCGGGCTTGGCGCCCTGCGCGATCTTGATCTCGATCTCCTCGAGCATCGGGTCGGCGAGGTAACCGGCCCAGACCCCGAAGCGGCCCGACGCGAACTGCTTGATCCGCGACCCGCGGATCGTGCCGTAGCGGGAGATGTGCTCGCCGCCCTCACCGCAGTTCGACATGCCGCCGACCATGTTGGTGCCGTGCGCGACGGCCTCGTGGGCGTTGGAATTCAGGGCGCCGTGGCTCATCGCGCCGGACGCGAGGGTGCGGGTGATCTCGTGGGCGGGCTGCACCCGGTCCAGCGGCACGCTGTCCGGGGCCTTGCGGACCAGCGCGAGGTAGTCGCGGGCCTGCCCGGTGGCCTGCACGGTGACGGTGTCGCCGTAGCAGCGGTAGCCGAGGACCTCGTCGCCGAACCGGGCGACGAGGGACTGGGCGAGCGCCTCGAGCCGGTCGGCCTCGTCGGCGCGCGGGCCGGTCAGGCGCAGCACGAACTCCTCGTCGCCGACCCGGGCCGCCGAGAGGCCGCGCACCAGCATCGAGTTGTTGCCGTAGCGGGCGAAGCGGCCCATCTCGCGGCGGAACTCGTCGGCGGTGGTGGCGTAGGTGACGTCGGCCGGGGTCGCGAGGACGTCGCGCAGCGCGGCGGGACGCTGGGCCCGCTCGTCGGCCATGGTGCGCGCGAACGCTCGGTAGCCGGGAGTGATCTCGAACCGGTCGATCTCGTCGGCGGTCAGCGCCCGGAAACCGCCGTAGCGGTAGGCGTCGTCGTCGAGGCCGTGGGCGTCGCCGAGGCGGTGCAGCGGCAGCAGCCGCAGCGCGTCGGTCAGGTCGGGTTCGCCGTCCCGCTCGCCGCCGGGCAGCGTGATGGGCTCCTCGGTCATGTCGACGAAGCCGCGCACCGCGGTGGTGCCGTACGAGTGCCCGGCCCCCTCGGCGCGCTCCTTGAACAGGCCGAGCAGCGGCACGTCCTTCTCGGCCACGACCGTCAGGGCACGCTGGTGCCAATCGGCGACCGCCTGCGCGATCGTCGCGAATCCGACGCCACCGACCGGGGTCCGCACGTTCGGGAACCAGCGGCGCAGCACCGCGTCGTCGGTGTCGAGGTAGCTGGGTTCGAAGAACTCGCCGCCGATGTACGACTCGACGGTGCACAGGCCGACGCGGCCCATCGTCTTCATCAGCGACTTCTCGGCGGCCTTGCGGAACTTCAGGAAGGCGGCGTCGGCGTCGTCGCCGTACTTCTCCTCCGCGCGCATCTGCACCGTCAGCGGGTACACGGCGGCGGCGCCGAACCCGAGGGTCGCGGCGATGTGGTGCGAGGAGAAGAGCTGGCCGGACTCGACGATCACCGAGACCCGCAGCCGCAGGCCCTCGTCGATGAGCCGCTGGTTCACGGCGGAGGTGGTCAGGATCATCGGCAGCGCGGCACGGTCGGTCGCGACGTGCCGGTCGGTGAGCACCGCGATGCCACCGGATTCGCGGGCGAACGCGGCGATCTCGTCGGCGAGGGCCTCGACGGCCGCCTCGAGCGCGGCGGCGTTCGCGGCCGGATCGTCGAACACGGGCGTGAACAGCATCTGGAAGCGGCGCACCGGGGTGTCGGCCTGCTCGCGGATGCGGAGCATGTCCAGGTGGGTGAGGATCGGCGACGGCACCACGATCTGCCGGGCCTCCGCGGCACCGGAGCCGGGGCGGGCACCGAGCGCGACCCGCAGCGTCATGCCGTCGGCCTCGCGGATCGAGTCCAGCGACGGGTTGGTGACCTGCGCGAACCGCTGCGAGAAGTACTTGGCGACGCCGCCCTCCTGATCGGACAGGGCGTTGATGGCGTTGCCGTACCCCATCGCGGAGATCTTCTCGGTTCCCGACGCGAGCATCGGGTCGAGCATGAACCTGAACGATTCCTGGTTCAGCGAGTACGACACGTACCGCTGGTAGCGGTCGAGGTCGCCGTTGTAGCGCAGCGGCGAGCCCGCCTTCTCCGCGGGGATCTCGGGCAGCGACGCGAGCTCGGCGCGGGCGTCGGCCACCAGCGCCGGGTAGTCGCGGCGCGCGGCGAGCAGTTCGAGGGCCTCGACGGTGCCGAACGAGCGGCCCTGCTCGTGGTCGAAGTACAGCATGCCGCCGGCCTCGATGCGGCCGCGGCGCAGCACGGTCTCGGGCGCGAACCCGAACTGGCCGGCCTCGGAGGTCACGCCCAGGTACTCGGCGGTCTCGACGGTGCGCAGCGGACGCAGGCCGAGGCGGTCCAGGCGGGCGCCGACGACGCTGCCGTTGCCGAAGATCAGCGCGGCGGGACCGTCGTTCTTCTCCTCGTACAGCGAGAAGAACTCGAGCATCGCGCGCACCTGCGGCGACAGGGTGGTGTCGTTCTCCCACGCCGGCGGCATCATCTGCACGACCGCGGTCACCAGATCGAGATCGTCGTACACCAGCCGCGACGCGAGGGTCTGGTCGAAGCGGCAGCTGTCGGACTGTCCGGGCGGTCGGATGATGTTGCGGCCCAAGGCGCGAGCGAGCGCGCCCTCGAACAGACGGTTCTTGCGGTCGGTGTTCAGCTCGCCGTTGTGGGCCATGAGCCGGAACGGCTGCGCCATCGTCGGGTGCGGGTCGGTGTTGGTGGAGAACCGGGTGTGGAAGAAGAGGGTGTGCACCGCGTGCGCCGGATCGGTGAGATCGGCGAAGTAGGGGATGACCTCGTGAGAGTTCAAGCGTCCCTTGAGAACCTGGGTGCGTGCGCTGAGCGAGAGCGGGTACAGCCCGGCCAGCGCCGGATCGGTGTACGCCTGCGCCTCGACCGCGAGCAGCGCCTCGTGCAGGATCCGGTCGAATTCCTTTGCGCTGTCCACGGATTCGGGGCGCGCGAAGATCCACTGCCGGATCGGCAGCTGGTATGCGACGGCGGCCGGCCGCAGCACGCTGTCGTCGACCGGGACGTCGCGCACGGCGAGGACCTCGATGTCCTGCGCCGCGAGGGCCGCGCCGATCAGTTCCTCCGCCGCGGGGCGGGCGGCGGGATCGGTGGGGAGGAAGAAGTTGCCGACACCGAATTCGCCTGCGCGAAGGTTCTTTCCGGTGAGCTGCGAGAAGAACGCGACCGACAGGTCGACGTTGACGCCGGCGCCGTCGCCGACGCCCTCGGCGGACATGCCGCCGCGGTGCGGGACCACGCAGAGGGCTTCGTGGCCGAGGGTGAGGACCTCGTGCGTCTGCACGCCGTCCTTGCGGGTGATGAATCCGACGCCGCAGCTGCTCTTGTCGAGAGTGCTGTCGTACAGGCCGGTTCCGTCGGCATGCGTAAGCAACGGACGTCCTCCTCGGGTGGATCGTGCCGGCGGCCACGGAGGGGTGCGCCCGGGAATCCGGACTTCCGATGGTGGATGCCGACGTCTGAAATGAGGCAGACGTCGTTGTCTGGCAACCCGCGTGTAGCACGTTGGAAACCCGCGAGTGCCTGGCCAGCGTACCGCACCGCGTGCCCTGCGTGGACGCCACGTTCGTCACACCGGCCGAGCGAGCGCTCGGCTAAGCTGCAGGTCGGAGTGTTCCACGCCACATCAGGACGTGCTGCAGAGAGGGAATCGCATGACCGACGTACTCGACCGCACCAAGATCTACATCGACGGGGCCTGGGTGGACTCGGACGGCACCGACCGCATCGAGGTGATCGACCCCGCGAGCGAGGAAGTCATCGCCGTCGTCGCGGAGGGCACCGCCTCCGACGTCGACCGCGCCACCGCCGCGGCGCGCGCCGCGTTCCCCGCCTGGTCGGCGCTGTCCGGCGCCGAACGCAGCGCCTACCTCGGCAAGGTCGCCGCCCTCGCCGCCGACCGCGCCGGGGAACTGACCGAACTCGTCTCCCGCGACATGGGCATGCCGCTCAAGCTCGCGGCGGCCGTCCAGATCGGGATGCCGCTGAGCAACATCGCCGCCTACGCCACGCTCGCCGGTGAATACGACTTCGACGACCGGGAGATCGGGAACGCCCTCGTCGTGCGCGAGCCCGTCGGTGTCGTCGGCGCCATCACCCCGTGGAACTACCCGCTGCACCAGGTCGTGCTCAAGGTGTTCGCCGCGCTCGCCGCCGGTTGCACCGTCGTCCTCAAGCCCACCGAGGTCGCGCCGCTCGTCACGTACGCGCTCGTCGACATCTGCGACGAGGCCGGCCTGCCGCCGGGCGTGTTCAACCTCGTCAGCGGCTACGGACCGGTCGTCGGCGAAGCCATCGCCGCACACCCGGACATCGACATGGTCTCGTTCACCGGCTCCACCCGCGCCGGGAAGCGCGTCGCCGCGGTCGCCGCCGACACGGTCAAGAAGGTCGCGCTCGAACTCGGCGGCAAGTCCGCGAACATCATCCTCGACGACGCCGATCTCGCCACCGCCGTCACCGAGGGCGTCTCCAAGTGCTTCCTCAACTCCGGGCAGACCTGCACCGCCCTGACCCGCATGCTCGTGCCCGCCGACCGCCTCGACGAGGCCAGCGAGCTCGCCGCGAAGGTCGCGCAGGCCTACACCGTCGGGCATCCCTCGGATCCGGGGTCCAAGCTCGGCCCGCTGGTCAACGCCACCCAGCTCGCGCGGGTCCGGTCCTACATCGACAAGGGTGTGGAGGAAGGCGCCGACCTGGTCCTCGACGGTCGCGAGACCGGCCTGACCACCGGGTACTTCGTCGGCCCGACCGTGTTCGGCAAGGTCACCGAGGACATGACCATCGCCCGCGAGGAGATCTTCGGGCCGGTCCTGTCGATCATCGGCTACCGCGACGAGGACGACGCCGTGCGCATCGCCAACAAGAGCGAATACGGGCTGTCCGGCGGCGTCTGGTCCGCAGATCCCGCCCGTGCCGAACGAGTGGCCCGCCGGATGCGCACCGGCCAGGTGTACGTCAACGGCGGCGCGTTCAACACCGAAGCGCCGTTCGGCGGCTACAAGCAGTCCGGCCTCGGCCGTGAAGCGGGCGTCTTCGGGCTCGAGGAGTTCCTCGAGATCAAGTCGATCCTGCGCTGATCCTGCGCTGATCCTGCGCTGGTACGCACAGGTCACCCGGCCCGACGGTCCGTGTACGGAAATATCTGTGCACCGACCGTCGGGTCGGGTTTTCTCGCGTAGTGCCCGTTCGCGACACGCGTAGGCGACTACGCGTGACATTCCTCACTCGCGGGACGATGGTCGTAGTAGAGACGCGAGGAAGAAGTAGAGCCATGTACCAGCCGGCGGCAGAAACGACCATTGCGAGCAGCAGCGGTGAACGCGGCCGAGGCAACGGCACCCTCGAGGGCCTGACCCTGACCGTGGACCGGGAGCGGATCGCCGGGCTGCGCGAAGTCCTCGAAAGCAAACTTCCCGACCTGGCGCCGTGCGCGCGGCTCCTCGCGGGGGACGCGGCACCGGAGATCCTCGACCGGGCGGTCGCGCGGGCCGTCGCGACGTGGCGCGGGCCCGTCGGACCGGAACTGTGCGCGTACGTGCTGAGCTGGTTCGTCTATCTGCAGCGTCCGCGCAAGGCCCCTCGGGTCGCCGGCGAGAGCCCGCGCGGTGACGTGCTGTTCGCGACGCTGCCGCCGGCCGAGCAGCTGGCGATCGTGCTGGCCGCCTACGAGGAGCTACCCGCCGATCGGATCGCCGCGGTCGTCGGCCGCGTCCTGGCGGAGTTCGAACTCGAGAAGGTCGCGCCGCTCGACCCTAACGCGGGAGCACGGTGAGGACCCGCACGATGTGGTCCCGGAACTCGGACATGTAGTTGCGCAGGAACGTCTCCGTCGATTCGTTGCTGATGCTGCCGTCGTCGCCGAACACGTCGGGTGTGTAGTGGATGTACGCCTCGGGGGCGGTCATCAGCCGGGCGTTGCAGAACGCCATCACCCCGCGCAGGCTCTGCTGGCCGACCGCGGTACCGATGGCGCCTATGGACGCGCCGATCAGTGCGGTCGGCACATGATCGAAGGAATTCTGGCCCCACGGCCGCGACGCCCAGTCGATCGCGTTCTTCAGCGCGCCCGGAATGGACCGGTTGTACTCGGGAGAGACGAACAGCACCGCGTCGACCCCCGCGATCGCTTCCTTCAGTGCCGTGCCCTCCGGCGGAAAGTCGGCGTCGTAGTCCGGGCTGTAGAGGGGCAGGTCCTTGATGGGGATCTCGACGAACTCGAGATCGTCCGGTGCCAACCGGATCAGGGCCTTCGACAGCGTCCGGTTGATGGACCGCGACGAGAGACTTCCGACGAAATAGCCGACGGTGTAGGTGGTCATGGGGAAGCGTCCTTCCAGGCTCGGGCAACCCGACGGGGAACTCCGCCCGAGTATCCGCCGATCGTGGTGCCGCCACGGCCCTTTCGGCCGATTCCGGCCGGTCGGCCCACCCGACTTTCGGTCACCGTGACGGCAAACGGTGGCGGTGACCCGGCGGCGGGCTAGCGTCGAGAGGGAACCAACCGGCATTTCGTGAGGAGCACCATGGATCTCGGCCTCGAAGGCAAGCGCGCGATCGTCACCGGAGGCAGCCGCGGTATCGGCTACGCGATCGCCCGAGCACTGGCGACCGAAGGGGCCGACGTCGTGATCGCCGCGCGCACCGCCCACGACCTCGAAATCGCCGCGAAGGCACTCGCCGACGAAACCGGGCGGCGGGTCGTCGGGGTGCCCACCGACACGGGCGACCAGGACTCGGTGGACGCTCTCGTGGCGCGCACCGTCGAGGAGTTCGGCGGCGTGGACATCCTGGTCAACTCGGCCGCCACCCCGTGGAGTGCCAACGCCCCGACCGATTTTGCCGCGACCACCGACGATGTGGTTCGCCGCGAGGTCGAGATCAAGGTACTCGGCTACCTGCGGACCGCGCGGGCCGTCGCGCCGCACCTGATCGACCAGGGCTGGGGCCGCATCATCAACATCAGCGGCCTCGGGGCACGGGCGGCCAACTCGATCGCGCAGACCGTCCGGAACGTCAGCGTCGCCGCGCTGACGAAGAACCTGGCGGACGAACTCGGACCGCACGGCATCAACGTGACGGTCGTGCATCCGGGCCGGACCCGGACCGAGCGGCTCGTCGCACAGGTCGCCGCACGATCCCAGGAGACCGGGATTCCGGTCGAGGAACTCGAACGTGAACTCGCCCAGAACTCGCTGCACCGGCTGATCGACGCGAGCGAGGTCGCCGATGTGGTTGCGTTCCTGGCCTCCCCGCGCAGCGTCGGCATCACCGGCGACGCCGTCGCCGTCGGCGGCGGCGTACCCGGAGCGGTCTACTACTGATCCGACCGCGCTCGGACACGAGAACGGCGAAGCCCCCGCACCGAATCGGTGCGGGGGCTTCGTTCGCCCGTGGGCTGAGGTCAGGAAGCCAGGCGCGTACGGCCGAGACGCAGCAGCGTCAGCGCGAGGGTGTTGCCGTCCTTGCCGAGCTCGGTGAAGCGGTCCAGGACCTGCATCTCGTGGTTCTGGGCCTCACGCGAATGGCCGGTGGCCTTCGCCGCAACCCCGATCAACTGAGACAGCTCGCAGCGCCGCTTGATCACCTCGAGAATCTGGGCATCGAGTTCCTGGATCTCGTCGAACAGATGAGCCAGTTCGACATCGGCCGAAACGAGCTCGACCTCGGTCGAAGCGGCCTGCTCGGCGGTTTCGATGCCAGGCGAATCAAGCTGGACAGTCATGCAGATTCCTCCGGTCTCGTCTGAATCGTCACAGATTGTGTCGTGTCGATCGCCGAAGGTGTTACTCATCCGTACACAAAATTCCGCGTGTTGGTACGACGCCATCCGATTCCCCCCGGTGAAACTTGGTCTGAGCAGCATGAATACGGCAACTGACTCTCGAGTATGGTGATGATCACACTGGTGCTCGAGATGTTTGTGTGCATTATCCAGGTCAGTGGGACTACTTTGGCGGTTTCTCGACCAAATGTCCAGTTCCAAGCGTGTCTACCCGTCTGGAACGCCGCGCTGCGGTAGCGTTCGCGCCCAAACCGGCACCGGCCGGGGGCGGCGGGGTCCCCTGGCGCTTCCGGAAGGGGAATCGCAGTGGGACCGGCGTTCACAGGGCGCGACGACGAACCGGAATCCGCGCCGTACGCCCCACCTCTGGAGCGACCCCCGGAATGGCCCGCCGACTCGTTCAACCGCCGGGTCGCCCTCGCGATCGGGTTCGCAGCCGTCTTCTTCGTCCTGGCGCTGTGGCGCGCCGGCACCGCGGCCGCCGAGTCGGGTGCGGTGACGCGGTTCTTCCTCGTCCTCGCGGCCCTCATGGGACTGACCGCCCTGTTCGGCTACACCTACTGGCGACCGCAGCGCGGAGCACCCGGTGTGCGGTTCGTGCCGGCCGGCGTCGCCGGGACCACCGAGGTGCGCTCGCGACGATCGGTGTTCGGGTTGCTCGTCGCGATGGTGGGATGTGCCGCCGCGCTCGCCGTCGGCGCCGCCGTCGAAATCTTCGTGTTCAGCAGCGGATTCCCGTGGGTGAGTCCCGTGCTCGCGCTGCTGGGCGTTCCGTGCGTGGCGTTCGTCGTCGAGGTCCTGCTCGGCCACATCCGCTCCGGTTCCCTGCTTCTGGGACCGGACGGGGTCCGGCAACGCGGCTGGACCGTGGAGTCCTATCTGCCGTGGGTGTCGGTGGCCGGGGTGCGCGCCGACCATCACGGCTACCCGGAATCGTGGGTGCTCGGCACCCCCACCGCGGCGTGGGCCAGGCGCCGCACCAGCCGCATCTTCCGCCTGGACCGGATGCCCGGGGAACCGATGATCGAAGTGGACTCGCGGCGGTTCGACATCGACCCCGTCCTGCTCCACCGGGTGCTCGAGTTCTATGCCCGCTTCCCCGAGATGCGGCGCGAGCTGGGCTCGCCACGGGCGGTGGAACGGATCCTGCGGCAGGACCTGAACGATCCTCACCAGCACTGATCGGTTCGTCGAGTGAATACGAACGGGGAGGGGGTATTCCGATCGCCGTCGCGCGGGTAACTTGGATTACATGCGGTACTGGCACTGGGTGCCAGACGTAGTGAACGCTTCGAGCAGATGGGACAGGAAATGACCACACCGGAACCGATCGTCGTCGTCGAAGGGGCACGGACCCCGGTCGGCAGCTTCGGTGGCGTCTTCAAGGACGTACCGGCGCACGAACTCGGCGCCACCGCCGTCAAGGCCGCCCTCGAACGGGCGGGTGTGGCAGCCGAGGACATCGACGAGGTCGTCATGGGCTGCATCGGCCAGGTCGGCCCCGATGCCTACAACGCCCGCCGCGTGTCCCTCGCGGCCGGCATCCCGCAGTCGGTCCCCGCCTACACCGTCAACCGCCTGTGCGGCTCCGGCCTGCAGGCCATCTGGTCGGCCGCGATGCAGATGCGCTGGGGCGGCGTCGACCTCGCGGTCGCAGGCGGTGACGAGAACATGTCGCGCATGCCGTTCTACGACTACTCCGCGCGGGCCGGCTACAAGCTGGGCAACCACACCCTCGTCGACGGCACTGTCGGCATGCTCACCGACCCGTTCCACAACATCCACATGGGTGTGACCGCCGAGAACGTCGCACGCAAGTACGGCATCACCCGGGAGCAGCAGGACGAGTTCGCCGTCGAATCGCAGCGTCGCGCCGCCGAACCCGCCGCCCAGAAGGCGTTCGCCGAGGAGATCACCCCGGTCGAGATCGGCGGCCGCAAGCCCGTCACCGTCACCACCGACGAACACCCCAAGCCCGAGACCACCATGGAGACGCTCGCCAAGCTGCGCGCGGCCTTCGAGAAGGACGGCACCGTCACCGCCGGCAATGCGTCGGGCATCAACGACGGTGCCGGCGCGGTCGTGCTGGCCCGGCAGTCGGTGGCCGAGGAGAAGGGCCTGCGGGGCCTGGTCACCCTCGAGTCCGTCGCGACCGCCGCGATGGAACCGGAACTGATGGGCTACGCCCCGGTGCTGGCGCTGAAGAAGCTGTTCGAGCAGACCGGCACCACGCCGTCCGACATCGACACGATCGAGCTGAACGAGGCGTTCGCGTCGCAGGCGGTCGCCGTGATCCGCGACGCCGGACTCGATCCCGAGAAGACGAACCCGTACGGCGGTGCGATCGCGCTCGGCCACCCGGTCGGCGCGACCGGTGGCATCCTCACCGTCCGTGTCGCCAAGGATCTGGTGCGCCGCGACCTCGAGCTCGGCATCGTCACGATGTGCATCGGTGGCGGCCAGGCGCTGGCGGCGCTGTTCCGTCGCATCGGCTGACGAACGGGTGCGGTGGGAGCGCCGGTGCGCTCCCACCGCGAACCGCGGCTCAGATGCTGCGCGGCCGATCCGCCCAGTAGGGCTCACGCAGCGAGCGCTTGAGGATCTTGCCGGTCGGATTGCGCGGCAGCGCATCGACGATGTCGATGCTGGTGGGGCACTTGAACTTTGCGAGATGTTCGCGGGTGTAGTCGATGAGCTCGCTCTCCTTGACGGTGCTGTCCGGGGTCGGGACCACGACGGCCTTGACGGTTTCACCCCACTTCGGGTCCGGCACGCCGATCACGGCGACCTCCGCGACCTCGGGATGTTCGACGAGTACCCGCTCCACCTCGGGGCAGTACACGTTCTCCCCACCGGTGATGATCATGTCCTTGAGCCGGTCCTCGATGTAGACGAAACCGCCGTCGTCGACGCGACCCATGTCTCCGCTGCGCAACCAACCGTCGACGATCGCCTCCTTCGTCGCCTCCGGGCGGTGCCAATAGCCCGGGGTGGTCTGTTCCGACCGCCACCACAGTTCCCCGACCGCACCGGGTGCGACGTCGGTGAGCGTGGCCGGGTCGACGATGCGCATCTCCACCCCGGGCAGCGGGGTGCCCGCCGACGCCATACGCGCGACCTGCGCCTCGTCGCGGTGCACCTCCGGCAGCAGCGCGGTGATCACCCCGGCGAGTTCGGTCATCCCGTACACCTGGACGAACTCGGTGTCCGGCCACGCCGCCAGGGCCGCGCGCAGCAGCGGCAGCGGCATGGGGGCGGCGCCATAGGTGATGCGGGTGAGCCGGGAGAACGCCGCGATCGCCTTCTCGCCGGCGGCGAGCACCCCCGCGATCACCGGCGGCACCAGGAACGCGATGTTCGCGCCCTCCGCGAGCCCGCGGAACAGCGACGGCGCATCCGCCTCGCGGGTGAAGACGCAGCGGCGCCCCGCGTGAATGCCCATCGCCGCGTAGCAGGTGCCGCCCACATGGAACAGCGGCATCGCCACCAGCAGGCAGTCGTCGTCGGTGAACGGCAGCACCGACATCACCGCCTCGGCGTGCGCGGCGAGGTTCCGGTGGGTCAGCTGCACACCCTTCGGGTGACCGGTGGTGCCGGAACTGTAGAGCAGCAGCGCCGTGTCGTCCGCGGAGACCTGCGGCAGCACCGACGGCGGCTCGGAGCGCGCGATCAGCGGTTCGAACTCGTCGTCGTCCCCGCCGACCACCAGAATCTGCGGGGCCGCGGTGAGACGGTCCCGGATGGCGTCGATCTGCTCGACGAATTCGTTGCCCACGAACAGGATTCGGGGTTTCGCGTCGTCGAGTACGTAGACGAGTTCGTCGCCGGCGAGCCGGAAATTGGGAATCGCGGTGGCTGCGCCGAGCGCGGACGCGGCATACGTGACCTCGATGCAGGCGAGGTTGTTCTTGTCCACGAACGCCACGGTGTCGCCGGGGCCGACCCCGGCGTCGGCGAGGGCGCCGGCGAGGCGCGTCAGCCGCTCGTGCCACTGCGACCAGGTGTGGCTGCGGTCGAGATACCGCACGGCCTCGGCATCGGGCGTGGTGCGCGCCCAGTGCGCGACACGTTCGATCAGGGTGGGTCGGGTCGACTCGGACATCCGAAGAGCCTCCTTCTCGCCTGCGGCGCCGTGGGGGGCGAGCGCCGCGACATAGCCCAGAGGCTATAGAGGGCCGGTGCCGCCGTCCCGGGAATCGACGGACCCGCTGCCCGACCCGGATGCCCCGCGGTCGCGGGGAAGGGGGCTCAGTCCAGCGGGCGCAGGTGCCGGTTGTGGCCGTCCCAGTGCACGTGGGTGGTCACCGCCGAGCTGTCCTCGAGGCGCCGCACCTCGTAGATGTCGAGGGCGGGAACCTGTGGCACACAACCCCACAGGGCGTGCCCGGTCATGACGAAGTCGATGTCGAGCCGGACCAGCAGACCCATCAGTTCGCCGATGGTCGGATCGTCGATCTTGGCGAACGCGTCGTCGAGCAGCACCAGCCGCAGCGCGCGGTCCACGTCCGGCAGGCTCGACAGATAGCCGTCGGCCGCGGCGAACAGCGTCACATACGACACGAACCGGGTCTCGCCCTGGGAGATCTTGGCGCGCTTGGAGATCCGCCGCTCCTGATCGGGTTCCGGACCCAGGATCGTCACGTCGACGGTGTGCCAGTTCCGGTAGTCCAGCGCCTGCGCGAGGTGCGCGGCGTACCCGGCGGACGGATCCGTCGTGTGCGAGGCCTCGACGCGCCGGCGCAACAGGTCGATCAGTTCCGACCCGTTGCCCGGCCCGGTCGGATCCGCCAGCAGCGCGGTGATGCGGGCGATCTCGTCGTCGCCGCGGTTGGGCACCCACCCGATGCGCACCCCGATGCCGTGGCTGGTGCGGCTCCCCGACAGGCTCGCGTTCATCGCGTCGACGAGTTCACCGGCGCGTTCGATGCGGCGCCGCAACTCGTCGGCGACCCCGCCGAGCACGAACCCGGTGAACACGTCCCGTTCCCGCTGGGTGAGCGCGCGCCTGCCCTCGTCGACCCGGGCAGTCACGTGCTCGAGGACCTCCGTCGGGGTGCCGTCGGCCCCCGCCCCCGAGATCCGGACCACGTGCACGCCGTCGTCGACCGTGTGCTCGACGTCGAGCTGCCCGGACACCGCCCGCGCGAGCTGCTGCAGCGCCGCGAGGACCCGGTTCTGACCGGCCGCCTTGACGGCGGGCAGTGCCGCGCGCACCGCGTCGGCGACCGCACGCACCGTGTCCGGATCGTCGGTGTGGGCCAGCGGGTCGACCTGCACGTCCGTGGCGGCGGCGATCGACGGCAGCTGCAACCGCGCGGACAGCGTGGCGGCCGCGGCCGCGAGTTCCTCCCGGTCGCGGACCAGACGCTCACGGATCGCCGAACAGCGTTCGCGCACCTGCGCGACGTCCTTGCCGAGCTGTTCCCGGTGCGCCTGCGTGCGGCGGCACTGTTCCTCGGTGCGGGCCTGCTCGGTGACGGAGCTGGACAGTTCGGCCTCGAGCTCCGCGACGCTCATCGCGACGGCTTCGTGCTGCGCCGCCACCACGGCGGCCTTGCCGTGCCACTCGTGCCAGCGGGCCTCGGCGACCGCCTCGGCCTCGACGCGCCGCGCGCCGCTGTCGGCGAACCGGTGGACGGCGCGGCTGTGCCGGTCGCGGCTCGCGCGCACGTCGTCGAGGCCGCGGGCGAGGTCGACGCATGCGCGCCCGGCGTCGGCGCACGCCTCGACGACCGCTTCGAGGGCCGCGACGTCGGACGGCATCTCGAAGTGCGCGCACGTGGCGCGGTGGGTGTCGAGGTCGGCGGACCAGCGGGCCCGTAGCTCGGCGGCCCGGTCGCGCGCCGCGACCGCCGCCTCCGCGCTGCGCCTCGCGCGCGCCTCGTGCTCGCGGGTCCGGATGCGGGCCTCGCGCAGCGCGATCGACCGCGGTGCCGTCGGCAGGTGGGTGTCGAGGTCGCGCCGGTCCTGTTCGAGAGCGCGGCGGCGCTCGGCGCGCTGCGCGGCGGCGACCTCGACGGCGGCGAGCTCCGCGGCGATCTCGTCGAGACGCTCGGCGTGGCGGCCGGGTGCGTCGGGGTCGCCGGGGTGGTGGCCGCCGATGAACCGGGCTTCGTCGGCGGTGTGCCGTCCGCGCAGCACCCCGTTGTGCCAGCGCCCGTCGCGGGACACCGACGCGATCGCGCCGGCGTCCTCGAAGCCGATCGCGGCGAGCACCGTCGCGATCGCCGTCTCCGGCACCGGGGCGGTGGGGGAGGGGACGAGCACCGTCGACAGCGGATTCCGCGGCGGTTCGTTGCGGGGCGAGACGAGGACCTGGCCGGACTGGGCGCGCAGGCGGCCGTCGCCGTCGACGGTGGCGGTGAGGAGACCGGCGGCGAGCAGTGCCGCTTCCACCCCGGCCCGGTCGTCCACGCCGAGACTGTCGGCGAATTCGACTGCGCGCCACAGGGGTACACCGTCGTTCTCGCGTCGCCACGGGGCGTCCCCGGGTGCCTGCTGCCGGTCCGCTTCGAGGGTCTTGCGTTCCTCGAGCAGCGCCGTGCGGATGGCATCGGCGTCGTGGTCGGCGAGTTCGAGTGCGGCGAGTTCGGCGGCGATGCCGTCGCGTGCGGCGCGGGCGGCGGTATCGGGGAGCCGGTCGAGTTCGGTCAGCGCCGCGTCGGCGTCCGCGCCGCCGGTGCCGGTGAGCGCCTCGAGATCCGTGGCGAGCACCTGCAGGAGTTCGGGCCCGTCCTGTTCGACCGTGGGCAGCAACCGCACGGTGCGGGGATCGGTGATCCAGGCCCGCCAGCGCCGGTTGAGGTCGATGGCGGCGTCGTCCCGGACCCGGGTCGACTCGGCGAGCTCGGCGCGGTCGCGTTCGGCCTCCCCGGCGGTCCGTTCGGCGTCCGCCTCGGCGGCGTGGACGGTGCGTTCGGCGGCCTCCAGGCGGCGGGCCTCCTCGAGCCGCCGCCCGGCACGGTCGCTGCGGCGCTGCGCGGCGATCGCCGCGTCGTGCGCGGCGTCGCGCGCCGATTCGAGGTCGTCGGGCCGCAACTGCAGGTCCGCGACGGCCGGACGCACCTGCGCGGCCGGCACGGTGTCGCGGTCGGTGCGGACCGGTTCCATGCGCGGCGGGGCGGTGTCGACGTGCAGCAGCAGTTCGGTGGGGAGGGCGGTGTGCGGCATCGACGCCGCGCCCAGGCGTGCCTTCGCCTCGGCGAGCAGCTCGGCCGAGCAGGACACCGCGGCGGTGAGCTCGTCGACGTGCTCGGCCGCGACGTCGGCGTCGACCTGTTCGTGGTGCCTGGCCCGGGCCGCACTGTCGAGTGCCTGTTCCGCGGCGTCGGCGAGGGCGGCGACGGTGGCGCGGCGCTGCGCGAGATCGTCCGCGTCCCGGAACAGCGGGCGCGACTCGAGGCCCCGGACGGCGCGTTCGAGTTCGTCGAGCTGGTCGCGACGTTCCCGCAGGCGGGTGTCGGCGGCGGCGGACTGGGCTTCCAGATCGGCGGCGTCGGCGTCGGCCTCGGCGAGTTCCGCCGTCGTCGTCGCCACCCGGTCGGCGGCGTGCGCCGCGGCGTCGGCGGCCTCGCGCAGCACGTGCGTCGCGTAGCGACGGTACACCTCGTGGAACTGTTCGAGATGTTCCCGTGTCTCTTCGAGATGTTCCTGGGCGGTGCGGGTTTCGGTGAGCCCGTCGAGACGGTCGCCGGCGGTGGTGAGCAGGTTCTCGCTCAGCGGCGGCAGCGCGTCGGACAGGATCTGCGGCAGTCGTCCCTCGTCGATGCGGTTGCCCACGTCGGGGGAGCGCAGTGTGTGCAGCAGCTGCAGCAGGCCGGTGTACCGGTCGCGTCCGGATTCGCCGCGCAGACCGAAGACTTCGGCGCGGACGGTGTCGCGGTGCTCCTCGGGGCTGCGGGTGACGCGGTCGGCGCCGACGGCGGCGATCAGGTCGTCGCGCGAGAGCGGCATCCGATGCTCGTCCACCAACGTCAGATCGTGGCCGACACGCAGGCCTGTGGTGAACAGGTGCACCTCGCTGCGATGCGCGGCCGCGCTGTAGCGGATGTGCGCGCCGATCGTGAAATATTCGTCGGGGCAGGCGAGTTCGATCCACAGATAGCCGACGCGGTTGTCCTGGTCGCCGGCGCCGGTGCGCATGAGTTCGTCGAGGTTCACCTTCCCGGCACCGGTCGCGTCCATGCGTTTGCGGTCGCCGTCGAGCAGATACGGCAACAGCATCTCGAGCGCGCGGGACTTGCCGGAACCGTTGGTGCCGCGCAGGATCAGCCGACCGCCCGAGAGCGTGAACTCGGTGTCCAGGTAGTGCCAGACGTTGACGATGCCGGCGCGCGAGAGCCGCCACCGCCGGGGATGGTGGGCCGGAGCGATCGAGGCGGAGGGTCGGGTCATGGCGCGGGTCTTTCGGTGTCCGTGTATGTTTCGGTGTCAGGTCGTTCGGCGGCGGTGGGGCGGTAGCGGGCGGCCGGGGCGTGCAGCACGAGTCCGCCGCCGTCCGGATGGGCCAGGTGCAGGTCGGACAGCAGATCCGTGATCTCGCGCCGCAGGGTGTCCGGGTCGCGCACGTACCGGGCCCGCCAGTCCCGCGCGTGGGTGGACACCAGGCTCGCGATCGCGGCGTCGACCGCGGCCGCGGAGATCACCAGATCCGCGCCCGGGGTCGGTTCGTGCTCCTCGATCAGCGACGAGATGAGAAGCAGTGCGGCCTGTTTCAGGGTTCCCGGCCCGGGGAACGACAGATCGGTGAGGGTGCCGTCCGCGTCGTACGCGAGGGCACCTTCGGTGCGGACCTCGAGGGTGAGCCCGAAATCCTCGTCGAGCCGGTGCGCCAGTTCGACCCGGTCACGGTGCAGTTCGTCGAGCTCGTCCGGGGCGAGGTCGTCGCGTGCGACGACCGGATCCTCGACGAGCCTGCGGTACAACCGCACCCGCGCCGGGACCGGCGGACCGCCGGCGTCCGGCGCCGGTGCGAGCACGTGGGCCAGCAGCGGGCGGTGCACGTCCAGCACCCCGTCCTCGCCGTCCCCGGCAGCCCACCGGTCGACGATCCCGGCGTCGTCGGTCAGCACACCCCAGTCCTGCAACGCCCGCAGCGCCGCCACCAGTTGCCGCCGGTCCGCGACCGGATCGGACCCGGCGATACCGAGCGCGGTGGCGTCCGCGTGGACCTGCTCGGCCAGTGCGGAGACGAGCACGTGATCGCCGATGCCCGGAGCGAGAAGGGCCGCGCACACCAGCGCCAGGTGGGCGTAGGTCGCGGCGCCGAACGGTTCGCCGCCGTCGCGCAGCAGCGGCCGCGGCGGTGTGCCCGGGGCCGGGGCGGCCTTGACCAGGCGCGCGAACGTCGGTTCCACGACGAGGGTGTAGCCGAGGCGGCTCGCGAACATCGTGCGCAACGCGGTCGCGTGCCGCCGGACCAGCGCCAGGGCGTCCGGGTCGCGGCCCGCGGTGAGAATCGGCTGCTGCAGCAGGGTGCGCGCCGCGTCGCGGCGTCCCGTCGCGTCCTGCGCGGCGGTACCGGTGCCGGTCGTCACAGGGCACTCACCTGCCACGAATCCACGGCGGTCGCGCGCAGCAGCACAGCGTGCACCGTCAGATCACCGTCCGGGCCGTGCACCACGGTGTCCGGTCCCGGCGCGGCGTGCAGGCACAACCCGAGGTCGCTGTCCTGCACCCGCACCGCGGTGTCCAGGGTGCGGTGCTGCGCGAGCAGCGCCGCGAGACGATCGAGCAGCAGTTCGCGTGCCGCGGCGGACACGGTCGCGCCGTGCAGGTCGCCGGCGGCGACCAGTTCGGCCGCGGCGGCACGGCGCGCCTCGGTGTCGGCGTGGGCGAGGGCCGCGATCCGCCTGCGGTCCGGCGTCGGGTCCGGCACGCGGGCGCTGTGGCCGCGGGGAGACCGGTCCCCGCGTTCCCGCAGCGACACCGGCACCGGTACCGGATCGGCGTCCCACCACGAGGTGCCCGGCCCGATCCGCGGGTCCGGCTCGTCGGGGCCGAGCAGCAGGTGCCGGCTCGGGTAGGCGGCGAAGTTCGCGGCGAACAACCGGTGCGCCTGCGCATCCGAGGATTCCGCGAACCGTCCGGCCAGCGTCAGCAGATCGGCACGCCGTGAGCCGCCCGCGCCGGTGGGCGCGAGCCGTCGTCGGGTGTGACCGAGCAACCGGCCCAGCGCCTGCCCGGCCGCCTCCCGCAACTGCTTCGGCCCGGCATCCGCGGCGTACCAGGCGGCGAGCTCCTCCCAGTCACCGCGGGTGCGGCCCGCGGGCCGCGCGACCGGGATACCGTCCGGAACGGGCGGGCCGGGAAGTGCCGCGAGCAGCGGATCGAGCCGGGGGATCAGCGCGTCCAGACGCGCCGCGATGACCGGGGTGTGCCGGGCGACGTCGCCGTCGAGCAGATCGACGTATTCGAGCAGCAACGTCTTGAGCCGGCCGAACTCGTCCCCGGACAGATCGAACCGGGCCAGCACGTCCGCGAGATACGCGTAGAAGTCGGCGATGCTGTCGGTGAACGTCCGATGGTGCGTGAACACGCTGGTGACGAGACCGGACACCGCCTCCGGGTCGGTGCGGGCCGTCCCCGGCGCGTCCGCGAGGCCGGCGAGATCCTCGGCGATCAGACCGAGCACCTCGCGGGCCACCTCGCGGGCACCGTCGCGCGCGGTCAGGACGGCGGTCGCCTCGCGATGCACCCGGCCGCCGAAGACGGACACCCGGAACCGATCCCGATCGGTGTCCGTGTCGACCCCCGCCGGCCGGGTCGCCGTCAGGTTGCCCCACTCGACGAGGCGGCGGCAGCGTTGCTCGACGACCTGCGCGGTCAACGGCCTACCCGGGATGCGGTCGGCGATCTCGGCGGCGGACAGATCGGAGGCGAGCGTGTCGCAGAGACACGCGACGATCGCGAGATAGTCGTCGGCGTCGTCGTCGGCGAGGTGGCGGAACAGATCGCGGCGGCGGTTTTCGCCCATGCCGTGCCTACCTCCCCACCCACGTTCGACGTACGGACAGGCTAACGGGGGACCGAAGACTTGGACCACCCGGTGCGGAAAACCATTGCCGGGGGTCGCGGCCCCGGAGATAGTGCGAACCGGCCGGTGCGACGACGCGCCGGAACGCGCACATCCAGGAGCACCGAGCGATGACACCTAGATCCGGGTCCCAGGCAGTCGAACGCGCGATCGCCGTGCTGGCGTGTTTCGACGGCGGCGACACCGAACTCGGACTCGGTTCGCTGGCCGTGCGCACCGGGCTGCCGGTGAGCACGACGCACCGGATCGTGCAGGCCCTCGTGCGCGGGCGGATGCTCGAACGTGTCCCCGGAGGGGACGGCTACCGGGTGGGTCCGGGTCTGTTCTCGCTGGCAGTGCCGCCGCTGATGCGGCTCGGCGTCGAGCACTGGGCGCCGGATCTGTACGCGCTGGCCGCGGACATCGACCTCGCCGCGAGCCTGGGGGTCGCGCGGTCCGGCGAGGTGCTGTCGGTATTCTCGGCCCGGCCCCCGTCCGGTGGCTGCGACGGACAGATCCCGCCCGCCGGCGAGGGTATCGACGACAGCGTGATGGGCCGCGCGATCCTGGCGTTCGGTCCCGCGCGGCCCCGATCCCCGGCGCTGGCCGCCGAACTCGAACTCGTCCGCCGCCGCGGATACGCCGTCGAGGTCCGGAACGAACGGTCCTCGGTGCTGGCGCTGGCGGTGCCGGTGTTCGGCAGCGACCGGCGGCCGTGGGGTGCGGTCGGTGTCCAGGCGGGACGCCGGCGTCTCACCGACCGTGCCGTCGGTGACGTGGTGTCCGCCATGCAGCGCGCCGCCGCCCGTATCGGCCGCCGGGTGCCTCCGGTCAGTGCCGAAAATTATTCCGGCTGAGTCTTTTTCGCATCGTGAAAAGCGGGTTCCGCCGGTGCTTCCCGGAGGGCACGGTGGTGACAGGCACCGGATTCCGGTCCGAACCACCGATCGATTCCACAGCATCGATTCCACAGTGAGGGAAACCCATGACACTCGCACCCGACACGCCTGCCGCCGCGGCCGGCACGTTCACGGTCACCCCGGTCGCCGGGCACATCGGCGCCGACGTGAGCGGTCTCGACCTGCGAAACCCGCTCGCGGACAACATCGCCGAGCAACTGCGCGCGGCTCTGCACGAATACAAGGTGCTGTTCTTCCACGGCCAGGAGATCGACCACGCGCAGCAGATCGCGTTCTCGCGCAACTTCGGCACCGTGACCCCGTCGCATCCGTACGACGACGAGGCGCCGGAAGGTTTCCCGGAGATCCTCGCCGTGGACAGCCGCAAGTACGAAAAGCGTTTCGGTCGTAAGAAGTACAGCTACGACAACCAGTGGCACACCGACGTCACCGCGGTCGTCAACCCGCCGGCCGTGACGCTGCTGCGCTCCGGGGAGGTCCCGGTGCGCGGGGGTGACACGACCTGGGCGAACCTCGTCGCCGCGTACAACGGCCTGCCCGAATCGCTGCAGCGGCTGGTCGACGGATTGCGCGCCGAACACCGCTTCGGTGGCCGCCGCCCGCAGTGGTCCGCGGACAGCGACTACGCCCGCCGTGTGCAGGAGAACCCGCTGGTGTCCGAACATCCCGTCGTGCGGGTGCATCCGGTGACCGGCGAACGGGCCCTGTTCGTGCAGCCCGGCTTCACCGCCCGGATCGTCGGCCTGTCCCCGTCGCAGAGCGACCGCCTGCTCGATCTGCTGTTCGAGGAGGTCACCAACCCCGCCTACACGGTGCGTTTCCGCTGGCGGCCGGGTTCGCTCGCGGTGTGGGACAACCGCGCCACCGCCCACCTGGCACCGACCGACCTCGACCATCTCGACGTCACCCGGGTGCTGTACCGCACCACCATCGAAGGCGACGTCCCGGTCGGCCCGGACGGCCGCGAGTCGGTCGCCCTCGCCGGTGACGCCTTCCGCGGACAGGAGTAGGACCATGACTGCCATCGCAGAACGCGCCACCGAGCCGACGGTCGCGCCGATCGCCGGATACCTCGGTGCGGAGGTCACCGGGGTGGACCTGAGCGGCGAACTCGACGCCGCGACCGTCGCGCAGCTGCGCGAGGCGCTGCTCGACCACAAGGTGCTGTTCTTCCGGAACCAGCCGCTCGACCACGCCCAGCAGATCCGGTTCACGCAGTACTTCGGCCGGGTCACCCCCGCGCACCCGTACAACTACGATCCCGACTCGCAGTTCCCGGAGATCCTCGAGGTCGACAGCCGCAAGTACGCAGCGCGGGCCGGGACGAAGAAGTACTCGTACGCGAACTTCTGGCATTCGGACATCTCGGCGCTGGTGAACCCGCCGGCGATCACGTTCCTGCGGTCCGAGCTGGTACCGGACGTCGGCGGCGACACCACCTGGACCGACCTGGGCGCGGCATACGCCAACCTGCCCGAGTCGCTCAAGGCGTTCCTCGACGGTCTGCGCGCCGAGCACCGCTTCGGCGGCCGGGTACCGCGGTGGGCGGCCGGCAGCGAGTCGGAACAGCACGTCGTCACCGAGCCGTACGTGACCGAACACCCGGTCGTGCGGGTGCATCCGGAAACCGGGCAGCGGGGGCTGTTCGTCACGCCCGGGTTCACCAGCCGCATCCTCGGGGTGTCGCCGCGCCAGAGCGACCGGCTGCTCGACCTGCTGTTCGAGGAGATCACCAACCCGGCCTACACCGTGCGGGTGCGGTGGGAGAACGACAGCATCGGCGTGTGGGACAACCGGATCACCGCGCACCAGGCGCCCACCGACCTCGACCACCTCGACGTGGTGCGGGTGCTGCACCGCACCACCGTCGAAGGTGACGTGCCGGTGGGACCGGACGGGCAGCGGTCCGTCTCCGTGATCGGCGAGCCCTTCCACGGGCGCGACTGACGAGGAGACACGGATGCCGTCGATGCTGCGAAGAAGGGTTTCGGTGGGCGCGGCCCTCGCCGCGCTGCTCGCACTCGTGTCGACGGCATGCGCCGGCCCGGCCGGGGACACCGGGCAGGTGTCCCCGGCCGGGAAGACGGTGCTGCGATACGAGGGCACGGCCAGTGCGGTCACCTTCCCTGAACTGGCCGAGGACCTCGGCTACTTCGACACGGTGACGTTGGAGTGGTTGGGCGACAACACGAGTGGGCCGTCGAGCATTCAGAACACCGCGACCGGCGAAACGGATTTCGGCTCGGCGTTCTACGGGGCGATCGCCAAACTGGTCGACGCGGGAGCGCCGCTGACCACGGTGATCGCGAACTACGGTTCCGACGGTGACACCGAGGAGGACAGCTTCAACGGGTACTACGTGCTCGACGGCAGTCCGCTGCGGTCGGCGCGGGACCTGATCGGCCGGAAGATCGGGATCAACACCCTCGGCGCGTACCACGAATACGTGATCAAGGAGTGGCTGTTCCGGGCGGGACTGACCGACGAGGAGATCGCACAGGTCGAACTCGTCGTGGTGCCGCCTCTGAACACCGAACAGTCGTTGCGGCAGGGGCAGATCGACGTCGGCAATCTCGGCGGGGTAGTCAAGGATGCGGCGCTCGCGCGCGGCGGACTGCGCCCGCTGTTCACCGACGTGGATCTGACCGGGCCGCTCGGGATCGGCGGGTTCGTCTTCCGGGACGATTTCGTCGCCGAGCATCCCGACGCGGTCGCCGACTTCGTGCAGGGCACCGCGCGTGCGTTGCGGTGGGCGCAGGTCACGCCGCGGCAGGAGGTGATCGACCGGTTCGTGGCGATCATCGAAGCCCGCGGACGCAGCGAGTCCACCGATTTCGTGCGGCAGTGGAAGAGCACCGGGGTGCCGACACCGGGCGGGGTGATCGCCGCCGAGGAGTTCGCGATCTGGATCGACCAGAGCGTGCGGCTGGGCAGTCTGCAGCCCGGTGCCGTCGAGCCGGAGGAGCTGTTCACCAACGAGTTCAACCCCTATGCGAACGGCACCTACCCGCCGGACAGCGGCCCGGACGGGCAGCCGGTCGGAGCTGCCGGCTGAAAAGGAGCTGCCGGCGGGCCGGGGGCGCCGGCAGCGCGTGCCCCGAGGCGATTCGTCGCCTCGGGGCACTCCCGTGTTCGTGGAATGTTCCAATGGCGGAACCGGATCGTTGTCACCGGATCCGGACCCGACCGAGGAGAACCGCGTGAGTGCACCGCAAACCCTGATGTATGCCGAGGACCTGGTGGTCGGCGACCGGATCGAATTGGGGACCCACACGGTCGGCGAGGACGAACTGGTCGATTTCGCCCGGTCGTGGGATCCGCAGTGGTTCCACACCGACCGCGACGCCGCGGCATCGGGGCCGTTCGGAAGCCTGATCGCCAGCGGAATCCACACCCTCGCGGTCGCGCAGCGGCTCACCGTCGAAGCCGCCTACGGACGGTGGGCGGTGATCGCCGGCAGGCAGCTGAGGCAGGTCCGGTTCCTGAGCCCGGTGCTGCCGGGATCCACGCTGACCGGGACCTATGTGATCGACGACGTGACGCTCGACGACCGCGGTCGCGGGCTGGTCACCGCCACCGTCACGCTCGTCGACGACGCGGGAAGGGCGGTGCTCGACGGGGTGGTCGAGTCGTATGTGCGTCGTCGGCGCTAGTCCCGATTCGTGTTCCGGGCCACTCGAGGCTTAAGGTTGCTGTGTGCAACAGAACGATTCTGTGCCCGGACCGGCCGACGCCGAATCCGACGCCTCGCTGCACCCGGCCGTCGTGGCCGAGGTGTACGACGAGTTCGTCCACCTCGTCCGGTACCTGATCGCGGGGGAACGCGCGCACAGCGGCGCGCTGACTTTTACGCAACACTCCCTGCTCGGGTACATCGCCCGAAACCCCGGATGCCGCGCGACCGACGTCTCGGACGCCTTCGGTGTCAACCGCTCCACCGTGTCCCGCCAGCTGCGCACCTGCGTCGACGCCGGCTGGGTCGCGGCGGAACCGGGACCGACCCGGCTCGGGCATCCGCTGAACCTGACCGACCGCGGCCGGACGGTCCTCGAGGACACGGTCGCGCGCCGACACGACGATGTGCGTGCGGGGCTTGCCGGTTGGAACCAGGATGAACTCGACCGGTTCGTCCACCTGCTGCGCCGATTCCGTCACGGTGTGGACACCGCCCCCGCCGCGACGACCGACCCGAACGATGGAGATGCCCGTGCGTGAGTACTCGACCCCCGCCCAGTTCACCGTCGGCGACGACGAGTCCGTCGTCCACACGGTCTTCGTGCACGCGGAGAAGACCCCGCACCGGGTGATGTTCTCGCGCCCCGAAGCGCAGGGCGAATGGGTCGCCGTGACCGCGAGCCAGTTCGCCGAGCAGGTCACCGGCGTCGCGAAGGGCCTGATCGCCAACGGTGTGCAGCCCGGCGACCGGATCGCCCTCCTGTCGGCCACCCGCTACGAGTGGTCCCTGTTCGACTACGCGATCTGGGCCGCCGGCGCGGTGTCGGTGCCGATCTACGACTCGTCGTCCACCGATCAGATCCGCTGGATCCTGCAGGACTCGGAGGCGGTGCTCGCCGTCGTCGAGACCGCCGGCCACGAGGAGCTGTTCGTCGACATGCCGGACACCCTGCGCCGGATCCTGCAGATCGACGGCGGTGCCGTCGACACCCTGATCGCCGAGGGCGCCGACATCGACGACCTCGAGGTCCGGACCCGCCTCGACGGCATCCGCGCCGACGATCTGGCCTCGCTGGTCTACACCTCCGGCACCACGGGCCGGCCCAAGGGCTGCATCCTCACCCACCGCAACTTCCTGTCCGAGGTCCGTGCGATCCTCACCTCCGCGGTCGGCGCGGTCGCCAAGCCCGGCAACCGCGGCCTGACCTTCCTGCCGCTCGCGCACGTGCTGGCCCGCGCGGTGGCGTTGGCGCTGTTCGAATGCGGCGCGGCACAGTCGCACTGGTCGGACTTCTCGACGGTGTCCGCCCAGTTCGAGCGGTACTCGCCGAACATCATCCTCGGTGTGCCGCGCGTGTTCGAGAAGGTGCGCGACGCCGCCGCCGGCAAGGCGGCCGCGGGCGGCAAGCTCAACGCCTCGATCTTCCGGTTCGCCGAGGAGACCGCCATCGCCTACAGCGAGTCCCTCGACCAGGGCGGCCCCTCCCTGGCGCTCAAGGCCAAGCACGCGATGGCCGACAAGCTCGTCTACTCGAAGCTGCGGGCGGCGATGGGCAACGACTGCTGGTACGCGATCTCCGGTGGCGGCGCGCTCAGCCCGAAGCTCGGACACTTCTTCCGCGGCGTCGGCGTGCCGATCTACGAGGGCTACGGCCTGACCGAGTCCACCGCCGCGCACAGCGTCAACATGCCCGGCGCACAGAAGATCGGTTCGGTCGGTCAGCCCTTGGGCGGCAACAGCACCCGCATCGCCGAGGACGGCGAGATCGAGCTGCGCGGCGGCGTGATCTTTCAGGGCTACTGGCGCAACGAGAAGGCCACCGAGGAGGTCTTCCGCGACGGCTGGTTCCGCACCGGCGACCTCGGCGAGATCGACGACGACGGTTACGTGTACATCACCGGCCGCAAGAAGGACCTCATCGTCACCGCCGGCGGAAAGAACGTCTCGCCCGGCCCGCTCGAGGACCGGATGCGTTCGCACACACTGGTTTCGCAGGCCGTGGTGATCGGTGACGGTCGCGCGTTCATCACCGCGCTGCTCACCGTCGATCCCGACGTGTTCGCCAACTGGAAGGCCGAAAACGGCAAGCCCGCCACCGCGACGATCGCCCAGCTGCGGCACGACCCGGCGCTGCGCGACGCGATGCAGACCATCGTCGACGACGCCAACTCGACCGTCTCGCACGCCGAGGCGATCAAGAAGTTCGTGATCCTCGATCGCGACCTGACCGAGGCGACGGGCGAGCTGACCCCGACGCTGAAGATCAAGCGCAACATCGTCACCGAACGCTTCGCCGAGGACATCGAGAGCATGTACGGCCACTGATCGCCGGCGTCGACAGATCCGATGCGGACCCACCCGAACACGGGTGGGTCCGCATCGTCGTCCTGGGTGGATCCGGAAGTCAGCCGCGGACGGCGGCGGCGAGCGCGGCGAACCGGTCGCTACCGGCGAGGTCGTCGAGCAGCACCGCGCGGCCACGACCGTCGGCGAGCGGGATCCGCCAGTTCGGGTATTCGTCGGTGGTGCCGGGCTGGTTCTGGCTGCGTCGTTCACCGACCGCGTCGACGAGTGAAACCGCCAGCAGCGCAGAGGGACTCGCTGCGATCAGCCGGTGCAGCGCCTCGACGGTCTGCGGGTCGGCGACGTCCTGCTCGGTGTCGTCGGGGTCGGCCGGCGGGAGCAGACCCCGGTCGCGGGCGAGCTGCAGCACCGCATCCCGTTCCTGCTCGGCTTCGGCGAGTTCGGCGTCGAGATCGCGTTCGAGCAGGCCGAGTTCCGAGCGCAACCGCACGTGGTCGCCGGCGAGATAACCCGCCGTGGGCGGCAGATCGTGTGTGGTCACCGACGTCAGGCACAGCTGCCGGTAGCTCTCCGGTGGCCGCGGATCGTGCCCGTCCTTCTCGAACCACAGGATCGACGTGCCCGCGACACCGCGACCGGCCAGGTACTGCTGCACCCAGCCCTCGAACACCCCCAGGTCCTCGCCGATCACCACGGCCCCGGCGCGCTGTGCCTCCAGCACCAGGATGCCGACGAGCGCCTCGTGGTCGTACCGGACGTAGGTGCCTTCGTCGGGGGTGCAGCCGTCGGGCACCCACCAGGTGCGGAACAACCCGAGGATGTGGTCGACGCGGAGCCCCCCGGCGTGCCGCAACGCCGCCCGCAGCACGTCCCGGAACGGCCGGTATCCGAGTTCGGCGAGCCGGTCCGGCCGCCACGGCGGCTGGTTCCAGTCCTGACCGCGCTTGTTGAAATCGTCGGGGGGAGCGCCCACCGTCACGCCGGTGGCCAGCGCATCCCCGAGTGTCCACGCGTCGGCACCGTTGCGGCGCACCCCCACCGCCAGGTCGTGCACGATGCCGAGATCCATGCCCGCGGTCCGTGCGGCCTCCTGAGCCGTCGCGAGCTGCTCGTCGCACACCCACTGCAGCCAGCAGTGGAAATCGATGCGGTCGGCCAGTTTCGCGCGCAGCCGCTCGGTGTCCGGGTGATCCGGGGACGGTGCCCGCTTCGCCCACCGTTCGGGGCGATCGCCGAACTTCTCGGCGAGCGCGCACCACAACGCGAAATCCGCGAGCGCCCGGCCACCCTCGGCGCGGAACGTCTCGAACGCCACCTGCCGGGACGCCGAACGCGGCACCCGGTACACGTGTTCGAGCACATCGAGTTTCGCGCGCAAGGTCGCGTCGCGGTCGAGCCGCTTACCCTTGCGGTTCGCGCGCGCGAACTTCGCCGCGTACGCGTCGAGCCGCTTGCGGTGCTTGGTGGGCAGATAGGCCGTCTCGGGGATGTTCTCGACGCGCACATACAGCGGATCGGCGAAGCGCCGCGACGAGGGCAGATAGGGCGACGGCTCGACCGGGGGCCGGGGATCCCCGGCGTGCACCGGGTTGACCAGCAGGAAGTCTCCGTCGTACGCCGCGCCGGTCACCGCGGCCAGATCCGCGAGATCCGCGAAGTCGCCCAGCCCCCACGACCGGCTCGACCGCACCGAATACACCTGGGCCGCAACACCCCACCGTCGCTTCTGCAGCAGCCGGTCCGCGGCCGCGAGCCGGGCGGGTGTCACCACGAGCGTCACGGCCGCCTCGACGTCGTTGCTGCGCGCGCGCAGCGTGTGCCAGCCCGGCGGCAGATCCGGCACCGCGAACGTCGCCCGGCCCACGAGCCGGTCGTCCACAGTGCGCGGCTCGACCCACACGTCGAGCTGCTCGGCCTCGCGTTCGGTGCCATCCTCGGCGACCACCCACACCTCGACGGGATCGCCGTGCGGCACATGCACCGGAAAGGTGCGATGCTCACCCTCGACGACGACCAGCGACGGGGGCAGCATCCGCCGCCACACCCGGTTCGGGACGTCCTCGAGGGACGCGGCGATCTCCTCGTCCGAGCCGGCCGGGATGTCGAGCGCCCCGAGCACCGCCTGCAGCGTGTGGTCGCAGACGTAGTGTTCCTGCCCGTCCCAGCCCCGGTACGAGCAGGAGACGCCGGAACGTTCGGCCAGTTCGCGGAGCTTCACCGTCGCCGTCACGGGATGCGATCATGCCAGGAAAAGGTCCGTCCGTCAGTGCGGAAGGAGCGAATCGTGCCCGACATCGAGATCGTCCCGGGAGACATCACCCGGATCGCGGCGGATGCGATCGTCAACGCGGCGAACTCGTCGCTGCTCGGCGGGGGTGGGGTGGACGGCGCGATTCACCGCGTCGGTGGCCCCGACATCCTCGAGGCCTGCCGGGAACTGCGCGCCACCAGGCTGCCGGACGGGCTGCCCGCGGGCGAAGCCGTCGCCACGACCGCGGGTCGGCTGCCCGCCCGGTGGGTCATCCACACCGTCGGACCGGTGTACTCCGCCCGCGAGGACAGATCTGCGATCCTGCGCTCGGCGTACACGCGCAGCCTCCTCGTCGCCGACGGTCTCGGCGCCCGCATCGTGACGTTCCCGCTCATCTCTGCGGGCGTGTACGGGTGGCCGGTGGACGACGCCGCCCGGCAGGCGGTCGCCGCGATCCGCGCGTCGGTAGCCGCCGTGGAGCGGGCCGTGATGGTCGCGTTCGACGCGGCTGCGGAAGACGCGCTGCGGCGTGCGGTGGCGGGGGAGGAGCGCGATGGATGAGGCCTTCCGGCTTCCATACCGCCCAGGCCGACCCGTGGCCTAGTCGAACAGGGTGGGCTCGTCCGGATCGTCGAACAGGGCGGGCTGTTCCGGCGCGGCCGCCTGGGCCGGCTTGTCCGACACCGCCGGGCGAGCAGGCTTACCCGGCTTCGCCGCCGGCGCGCGCGGCGACTCGTCCGCCGGCCTGTCGAGGAACTCCAGTGCCGCGGTGAGGGATCGGCCCGTCAGCTCCCATTCGAGCGCGCGGGCGTCGGCCGCCTCCATGCCGTCGTCGTCGCCGGCCGCGGCGCGCTCGAGCGCTTCGCACTCCCAGCCGACCTGCTGCTCGACCGTCATCGCGAGGAAACGCTGGAGCTCGGACGGTTCGTTGTCGCCGATCGCCGCGACCGTCTTGACCTGGATCTCCACCTCCCCGTGCAGGTGGAAGTCGCGCAGCGCCAGCAGCGCGAGCGGCAGATCGCCCTCCGACTCGGGAGTCCACGGCGGGTCCTCGTCGTCGTCCGGCGCGCAGACGTGGTCCGGCTCGCGCAGCAGCTCGCCGCCGAGATGGGTGGCGAACTCCACCTCCAGCGTCTCGAGGAACTCGGCCATCCGGTCGAGCCCGGACAGCAGGTGGGCGGGCACGAACGGCGAACTCGGCAGGTGCAGCGCCACCGCGACCCGATCCTCGACCAACACGAACTTCAGGTGCGGCCAGCGGCGGTTGAGATCGGCGACGACCTCCGCGGCGCGGGTACGGCCGGTGATGGTGTGCACAATCGGCGCGAACAGGTCCACCGTCCCCGAACCCTGTCCGATGCCGACGAACAGCAGCACCCCGGCAACGCGCAGCACGATGTCGCCGTCGTCGTCCCACGGCGGCGCCGACCCGATCCGCCGCTGCACGGTCGCCTCGACGAGCTCGCGCAGATGCTCCTCACCGGTCGGCTCGACGGCCACCGGCAGCGCAGGGACAGCGGGTGCCTCGCGGACCGTCGGGAGCGGCTCGAAGGCCGGAGTACGGCCGGGGCCGAACGTCTCGATACGCAGGAACAACGGATGGGGCACACCCCAGATCTCGCGCAGCGCCCGCACCGACACCGCCGCCAGCTCGTCGGACCAACCGGTGGGCCGGTCCATCCAGTAGGCGGGCGAGCCGCCGTCCTCCGGCTCGTCCGGGCCCCGGGTGGGTTCCTGCAGACCCAGCTCGGTCAGCAGCGCCCGATCGGCGGTGCTCAGGCGGCGATCGTCGTCGAGGTGCGCATCCGACGGCACCTCGACACGCACCTGCCCACCGTCCCACGCGTAGAACTGCACACACGGCCCGGCAGGCCCGGCGGACTCCTCGGCCAGCGGTTCGAGCACCAGGCCGTCGCCGTCGCGCATCGCCGCCACGTGGTCGGCCAGGCGCTCCCGGAATTCCTTCCACGCCCGTTCGACGTCGCGATCGAACCGGGTGCCGGCCTTCTCCCATGGCGTACCCGGCATGATCGACCTCTCTTCCGTGACCCGAACGATGTGCCGGAAAGACTAGCGGGGGACTCCGACAATCGACGCTGTCGCAGAGTGTGAGTTGCGATCGCGCTGATCGGAACGGTTCCGTCGCATCCGTGCGGCGCGTCATCATCGCCGCATGATCGGATCCGCCGTGTTCGGCCGTGCCCTCGCCGCCCTCCGGAAACTCGTGGACGCCACGGGCGTGTCCGAGTGTGCCGGTGACGCCGTGGCGACGGTGGCGATCAGGTTCACGCTCTGAGGCAGTTGCCCGCCGGCAGGCAGAGGCGCGGGTCCGTCGTGCCGCCCGGACGCAGACGCCCCCGCCACCGGAAGAGGTGGCGGGGGCGTCCGAATTCCCGTTGCGATTACGGGATGGTGAGCACCTGGCCCGGGTGGATCAGATCCGGGTTCGCGATGCCGTTCGCATCGGCGATGCGCTGGTACTGGTTGCCGTCACCGTAGACGCGCTCGGCGATCGCCCACAGGCTGTCGCCGGGGGCGACGGTGTGGGTGCGCGGCGCCGGCGGGGCCGGGGGCGCGGGTGCGGGCTCGGGAGCGGGAGCGGGCTCGGCGGGAGCAGCGGGAGCCTCGGCCTGCGCGATCGCGGTGTCGGTGGCCCAGATGGCGCGATCACCGGCGTACAGCACGACATTGCGGTCGTCCTGCACCGTCAGGCGCACACCGGAGTTGCCGCTGGTCTGCGACGCCCACACCGGCTCGTTGTTCTCCTTGTAGACGACGAAGTTGCCGTCCTCCTGAACATCCGCGCGCACCGCGCCGGAGCCGTTCGTCATGGCTGCCCAGACGGCCTTGCCGCCTTCGTTCAGCACGAGGTTGCCGTCCTGCTGAAGCGTGAGGGTGTAGGCACCGTTGTCGGACTTGAGTTCCTGGCCGACGCCGAGGCTCTGGCCTGCGTTGAGAGAGCTCACCGCTGTCCCTTTCGGATCGATGTAACACGGTCGGCGTCCGCTCGCGGCGGTTGCCGAGACGAACAGTACAGAGCGGACAGCCGGTGCACGTGGATTCGACACGCGTCCCGCGTGTTTCGACGACGCGCGTCACATCCGGCAATCGGCGGGCGGTTGGGCCACGTGGCCGAACGCGTGGATCACCCGGCCTGGTTCCGGGTGGCGCTCACGTCGAGGGCCCGGACAAAGGAACCGATCTCGGCGACCGCGCGAGCGCCCTCGGGCACCACGGCCGATGCGGCCTGGAACACGTGCACCTGACGTTCCCAGATCTGCAGTTCACACGGCACCCCTGCGGCGCCGAGTCGGTGCGCCATCAGCTCGGCGTCGGCGAATGTCATCTCGTGCGAACCGGTCTGGATCAGAGTGGGCGGCATACCCCTCAGGTCGGCATCGACGGGTGAGCCGACAGGTTCGTGGCCGGCGCCGCGGGCCGTGTCGACCCGCTCGATGAGGGAGGCCAGGGCGGGAACGGCCCGGCGCGGAAACAGCGCGCAGTGCCGCGAATTCGGGTGGTCGAGTTTGCCGTGCGGATCGAGGTCGGTCAGCGGTGACAGCGCGACGATGCCCGCGGGCCGGCCCAGGCCCAGCCGCAGCGACTCGAGCGCCACCGCGAACGAGAGGAATCCCCCCGCGGAATCGCCCGCGATCACGATGCGTTCGATAGGGACACCCTGAGCGAGGAGCCATCGCAGCCCGGCGACCCCGTCCTCGACGGAGTGGCGGATCGGGTGTCCGCGCAGCATCCGGTAGCCGACGTTGAGCACCGGGGCGCCGGTGGCCGCGGAGATCCGCGACACCATCTGCCGGTGGGTGCCCAACCCGCAGCACAGGAATGCGCCGCCGTGCAGATACAGGATGGTGGTCTGCCCACCCGGTACCGCCGTGTCGACGCCGGGCCCGGTGAGGTATTCGGCCGGACAGGTCGGCAGCTTCACCGGCCACCGCCGCGTGCCGGGCACCTGGGCGAGCGGAAACGCGAGCCGCTCGACGAGGGTGGTCGGCCACGGAAGGTTCGGTGCCAGCGCCCACGCATCGATGGCGGGGCGAACGGTCCGGCGCACCGACGCCGACAGCAGGCGGGACGCGGTGCTGATCCCGGCGAATTCGCGCACCAGCACGGGGGTGCTCACGAGCGCGATCGGGGCTGCGGTGGACAGGGCTGCGGTGGACAGGGCTGTACGTGCCAGTGCGGTGTTCATGCGCGGCCTCCTCGTCGCTGCTTTCGCTCGCCCCTTCCCCAGTGAATGCTTGCTGAACTCCGGATACCCGAGGGTACGACCGACGTAACATGGTCGGCAGGTTCGTAACTGGATAGAGATCCTCGCGAAAGGGGCACCGCAGGTGGGAATCATGTCCGTTACGGATTCGATATTCCTGTTCGCCGAGACCCGCGAACACCCGATGCACGTCGGATCGGTCCAGTTGTTCACTCCGCCCGCGGATGCCGGACCGGATTACGTCGCCGATCTGTACGCCCGCATGATCGGCGTCACCGACATCGACCCGCTGTTCCGCCGACGTCCCGGCGATCCGGTTTCGACGCTCGGGCACGTGTGGTGGTCCGAGGACCGCGACGTCGACCTCGAATACCACGTGCGGCACTCGGCACTGCCTGCTCCCGGCCGGTTCCGGGAACTGTTCGCCCTCGTCTCGCGATTACACGGCACCCTGCTGGACCGGCACCGGCCACTGTGGGAGATGTACCTGATCGAAGGGCTCGAGGGTGGACGGTTCGCGTGGTACTCGAAAATCCACCATTCGCTGGTCGACGGGGTGTCGGCGCTGCGGTTGCTGCAGCGCACCCTGAGCCCCGACCCGGATCTCGCCGAGCCGATCGCCCCGTGGCACCTGCCGCGCCCGGACCGAGCCGGCAGCGACGGCGCTGCGCCGTCCGGATCGTTGCTCGGGACGGCCGGAGCGTTGCTCGGGACGGCGCGGTCGCTGGCCGGTGATGTCGCCGATGCTGTTCCGGCCGCAGTGCGGATCGGGCGGCTCGCCGTCGGTCCGCGCAAGGTCGCACTGCCGTACGAGGCGCCCCGCACGATGTTCAACGTGCCGATCGGAGGTGCGCGACGGTTCGCTGCGCAATCCTGGGATCGCGAGCGACTCGCCCGCGTGCGCCGCGCCGCGGACGTATCGGGCAACGATGTGGTCCTGGCGATGTGCGCCGGTGCGTTGCGGGCATATCTGCTCGAACACGATGCGCTGCCGGATGATCCGCTGATCGCGATGGTTCCGGTGTCGCTGCGTCCCAAGGATCGGCCGGGCGACGGCGGCAACAGCGTCGGGGTGACGTTGTGCAATCTCGGCACCGACCGCGCGGACCCGCTCGATCGGCTCTCCGTGATCTCCGACTCCATGAGCCAGGGCAAGTCGCTGTTCGGTGACATGACCGCACTGCAGGCGCTCGCGTGGTCCGGGTTCATCATCTCGCCGCTCGGCCTGGCTCCGGTTCCCGGGTTCGTCCGGCTGACCCCGCCACCGTTCAACATCGTCATCTCCAACGTACCGGGTCCTCGGAATCCGTTGTACTGGATGGGATCCCATCTCGAGGGGATCTATCCGACCTCGATAGTCATGGACGGTCTGGCGTTGAACATCACGGTGACGAACACCGAGAAGTCCGTCGACTTCGGTGTCGTGGGCGGGCGCCGTGCGGTTCCGAGCCTGCAGCGGATCCTGGTGCACCTGGACGAGTCGCTCGTGGAACTCGAAGCGGCACTGCAATTGTCGTGACGGGAGGCCGGAGGGTCGAAGAGTTCCTGCGGCCCGACGGGAGTATCGCGACCTGCCGAACGAGCGGTCGTCGACGGCAAGGTACTACGCCGGCGAGCTGCCCGAGGAGGGGAGTTCTCCGTCAGCAGGTGCGACGATGCCCGGACAGGTTTCGCAGGGCTGTCCGCAGCCCGGTGCGGGAAGCCGGAAACTCGACGCCGGTCTCACACGAGGCGCGGAACTTCAGTTCGGAGGCCGTCTCCGGGGCATCGTCGGCGGTCGCTCGCAGGAATCGGTCGGGCAGTGCGAGCTTGTGGATGGTGCGCAACGTCAGCAGGTACTGCCGTGCAAGGGGGCCGGTGGTGTAGGGCAGGTCGTACTTGTCGCACAGTGCTTTCACCTTGGTGGAGATTTCCGCATAGCGGTTGCTCGGGATATCGGGGAAGAGGTGGTGCTCGATCTGGTAGCAGAGATTGCCGCTCAGGAATGCCATCACCGGGCCGGCCCGAAAGTTGGCCGTGCCGAGCATCTGCCGCAGATACCATTCGGCCTTCGTCTCGTTCTCGAATTCGGCGAGGGTGAACTTCTCGGCGCCGTCGGGGAAGTGCCCGCAGAAGATCACCACGTACGCCCACACGTTCCGCAGCAGATTCGCGGTCAGGTTCGCCGTCAGTGTTCGCCGCCAGCGGCGTCCGGTGAGGGCGGGAAAGAGCAGGTAGTCCTTGCCCGTCTGGCGGGCGACCTTCCGGATCAGCACTCGAAAGCGGTCGGATTTCCCGGCACCGGCAAGGTTCTGTTCGGCGTGTACGTCGTGCAGAGCGATGCCCCATTCGAACGTGGCTGCCAGCAACAGGTTCTGCAGCGGCTGCAGGAGATGTACGGGCTTCCACGGCTGGTCGCGGGTGATGCGGAAGACGTCGTAGCCGAGGTCGTCGTCCAGTCCGACGACGTTGCTGAACACGTGGTGGCGGTAGTTGTGGGAGTAGCGCCACTGCGACGAGGGGCCTGCCATGTCCCATTCCCAGGTGCTGGAGTGGATTTCCGGGTCGTTCATCCAGTCCCACTGGCCGTGGGAGACGTTGTGGCCGATCTCCATGTTCTCGACGCTCTTGGCCACGCCGAGCGCTGCCGTCCCGAGGATCCAGCCCGGCAGGCTCCTGCTGCCGTGGATCACCAGCCGCGCAGCGGCATCCAGTATCCGCTGGAAGGCGATGGTGCGGCGGATGTAGGCGGCGTCGGCGGCGCCGAGCGACTCGATGACACTGCGGCGGATGCCGGTCAGCTCGTCGCTGAGCGACTCGACGTCCTCGGCGGCGAGGTGGGCGTACTCCTTGATGTCGGAGATGGCCATGGTGTGCTCCAGGTTCCGACCTCACCCGGAAACCCCGGGTGCGGGGCGGCGAGAGCGACCGGCGGGAAGGACGTTCCCGAAGACGATGATCGTGACCGCTGCCCGAGGTCCACGTTGTAGGACCAGTCAACGCCGCCGCCGCCGAGGTGTCAACACTGTAGACCTACACACAAGGTCTACGGCAGAGGTCTACGGTGGAGGACAGTGAGTGAAGGAAGGGTTCCGATGGCCGAATCTCCCGCTCGTCCCCCGCGCAGCTCAGGCGGTGATCCAGGCCCGGAACGTAGCCCGATCACCCAGCAGCGAATCGTCGCTGCGGCACTCGAGATCGTCGACCGCGACGGCGTCGATGCGTTGTCCATGCGCCGGCTGGGCAAGGTCCTCGGCCGTGACCCGATGACCCTCTACCGTCACGCCCCGAACAAAGCCGCTCTCCTCGACGCCGTCGCCGAGAGCGTTCTCGAACAACTCCGGGTCGGCACCGACGAGGGAGATTGGACAAGCCAACTCCGGGAGGTCGCCCGGAACTTCCGCCGGTTGGCGCTCGAGCATCCCCACGTGGTCCCACTGCTGGTCACCCGGCCCCTCGAGACGCCCCTCGGATTGCGGCCCCGGGGAACACTGCGTCCGCTCGAAGACATCCTCACCCTGCTCACCCGGGCCGGTTTCACGGCGACCGACGCCCTGCACGTCTACCGGCCGCTCTTCGGCTTCCTCTACGGTCACGTCCTGAACGAACTCCAGGAACTCGTCGAACGACCCGACGAGCACGAAGACCTGCTGCGCCTGGGCCTGCATCGCCTGCCGATCGGCGAGTTCCCGCTCCTGCGCAGCCTCGCACCCGTACTGGCGTCGTACGACGGTGCTGCGGAACTCGAACGCGGCCTCGACATTCTGATCGCCGGCCTCGTCGCCACACTGCCTCACCCCGACAGCCCGGCCCCTGCGGCGAGCTGAATCCGGAAGTCGGTCGTTGCAGCCGTCCCGGACACGGTCCGCTGCCCGCAGCCATGTTGCGAAGATGGCTGAGGCACAACAGAAATGGGTGGATCAGGTCGAGGGTCGAGGAACACCACCGCAACCATCGACGGGGACCGCATTCCGCGCGCTCACCGAGTTGACGAGCGCGACGTGCGCCCTGTCGGCTCGCCGATCCACGACCGTGACACCGAGTGCAGGTCTACCGCATCGTCCGCGAGTAGAGTCGCTGTGACAGCCACCGAGCGTGGTGCAGTGTCACGCCCTCGACCGAAGGGAAGGACGGCCGCCATGTCTTCTGCCATCCAGCAGGCGCCCACCAGCATCGTAACCGCGTCCATCAAAGCGGCAGACCTGCCGGGGTTCGCCAGCGAGGGGCCGATCCTCGTCGAGGTGGACACCTGGGAGCAGGCGGGGCGAATGTACCGGCGCAGCTATCTGGTCGAAACGACTGTCGAGCGACAACAAGACGAAGCACCTCATGCTCGCGAAATCCGGGTCACCTTCGCGGAATCGGGAATCGACGCAGTCACTTTCGCGCCTGCGGACGATGTGGTCGTTCTCCGTCCGTTCCTTGTCAGGCATCGTTGATTCCTCGCGAGGGGAAGAGTCCGACCGGCGCACTTCGGTATTCGTTCGAGCCGGTTCATCGGTCGGCCGAAGGTTGCGTCGTGACCTTCACTTCGTGTGGAGGATGTCGACGAGTTCGCGTTCCAGCGCCACGAATTCCGGGTCGGTGAGGGTCTCGAGCGTGCGCGGCCGCGGCAGCGGGACCCGCACCTCGTGCCGGATCCGCGCCGGGCGCGGGGAGAGCACGAGCACCCGATCGGACAGCAACACCGCCTCGCGCACGTCGTGCGTGATCATCAGCACGGTCCAGCGGTCCCGCATCCACACGTCCTGCAACCACAGCTGCATGTCGGTGCGGGTCAGCGAATCCAGCGCGCCGAACGGCTCGTCGAGGAGCACGACGTCGCGGCCCTGCACGACCGTGCGTGCCAGCGCCGCCCGTTGGCGCATCCCGCCGGACAGTTCCCCCGGACGCGCATTCTCGAACCCGGCCAGCCCGAACGCGGGGAACAGCTTCGCGGCACGCGCCCGGGCTTCGGCGCGCGGGATCCCCTGGACCTCGAGGCCGAGCGCGCAGTTGTCGACGACGCTGCGCCACGGGAACAGCAGGTCCTTCTGCGGCATCAACGCGGCCCGGCCGGGCGCGGCCGGTGCGCCGCCGACGGTGACGGTGCCGGTGTCGGGGGTGTCGAGGCCGGCGATCAGCCCGAACAGCGTGGACTTGCCGGAGCCGCTCGGTCCGATCACCGACACGAACTCGCCCCCGGCGACGTCGAAGTCGATGCCGTCGAGCACCGCGCGGTCCGCGAAGGAACGGTGCACCGCGGAGACGGTCACGGCGGTCATCTGCGGCTCCCCGTGGACAGGGCCCAGGGCGCGACGATCCGCTCGACCAGGTAGGTGAGCAGATACAGCGCCAGCGACAGGGCGGCGGTGACGAGCACCGCGGCGAGCACCAGATCGGTGCGGAACGAGTTCTTCTGGGTGCTCATGTAGATGCCCAGCCCCGACGTGGCCCCCACGTACTCGGCGAACACCGCGCCGACCACCGCGTAGGTGATGCCGATGCGCAGCGCCGTGAAGAACCGCGGCAGCGCCGACGGCAGGCGCACGTACCGGAACACCTGGCCGCGGGACGCGCCCATGCTGCGCAGCAACGCCCCGGCCTCCCGGTCCGCGGCGGCGAACCCCTCGATCAGCCCGATCGCCATGGGGAAGAACGTCGCCAGCGCGATCACCAGGACCTTCGGCAGCAACCCGAAACCGAACCAGATGATCATCAGCGGGGCGATCGCGATGATCGGCAGGGTCTGCGACACCACGAACAGTGGCACCAGCGCGCGGCGCAGCCACGGCGAGAAGTCCACGACGATCGACAGGGCCCACGCAACCACGAGGGACACCGCGAACCCGATGATCGTCACCTGCAACGTCGACCACGTGTGGGCGGCCAGGTCGTCGCGGTGCGCCCACCCCTGCCCGAGCACCCGGGCGGGGGAGGGCAGCACCTGCGGGCGGATCCCGGAGACCGTCACGTACAGCTGCCAGAGCGCGACGAGCGCGAGCACGACCACCGCGGCGGGGGCGGCGATGCGGACCCAGCGCGGTGACGACGGGTCAGGACGTGAGGTAGTCATCGGTGAAGTAGGTGGACCAGTCCGGCTCCTCGGTCAGCGGCCGGCCGTCGGGTCCGGCGAGCAGACCCTTCTCGTACAGGAACCGCGAGTAGCCGGTCCAGCGTTCGAGGGTCTGGGTGCCCACGTTCCCGTTCTCGTCGCGCAGCTGGTCCGCCGAGAGCATGCGCTGGCTCTCGAAGACGAGCGCTTCGTCCTCGAAGGCCCCCGGGTTGGCGTCGATGAGGTCCCGGGCGGCGCGCTCGGGATCCTCGGCGGCGATCTCGTAGCCGCGCTGAACGGCCTGCACGAACGCGCGTGCCTGCTCCGGGTGTTCGGCCAGCCAGTCCTCGTTGCCGCTGATCACGATGGCGTAGGCGTCGGGGAACCCGTAGTCGGTGTACGAGAAGTAGCGCATCGGCAGGCCGCGATGTTCGGCCTCGATGCCCTCCCACGCGAGATAGGACGCGGTGAAGTCCGCGGTTCCCGAGTACACCGCCTCGTACGCGGACGTGCCGAGGATGACGGACGTGAACTCGCCGCGGCCACCGTCGTTGCGGATGACCTGACGCAGCGTCTCCTCGTCGCCGGGATCGCCGAACCCGGCGTAGATGTGACCGTCGAGGTCTCTCGGCCGCGCGAGATCGGCGCGGTCCGCCTTGACGGCGATGCCGGTCGCCCAGTGCTGCAGCGGGGCGAGCACCGAGACGGTGTGCGATCCGGCGGCGCGGGCGAAGGTCGTCATCCCCTGGGTGGAGATGCCGAACTCGGCGTTGCCCGCGTCGACGAGGGTATCCGGGGTCGTGTTGTTGTACGGCAGGATCTCCACGTCGAGACCGGCCTCGTCGAACAAACCCTCCTGCATCGCCACGTACAGGCCGGTGTGGTTGGTGTTCGGCGTCCAGTCCAGTGCGAAGCGGATCGTGTCGTCCGATTCGGACGAGGAACAGGCGGGGACCAGGGCGATCGCGACGATCGCGACCAGCAGGGCGGTGAGGCGGCGGAGAGTCACGATTCCGGCCATTCCTGCCGGTGCAGCGCGGTGTCCCAGAACATCAGCTCGTAGCGGGTCGCGACGGTGAACGCGTCGAGCATCGCGGCACGGTCGGCGTCGGTGGCGGCGACCGCCGCGGCGTCGACCAGTTCGCGGGCGGTCGCGACCGCGGCGTGGAATTCGGGGGCGTCGTAGGTGGTCACCCACTGCGCGTACGGGTGCTGCGGGTCGGTGGCGAGGACCCCGGAGGCGCGGGCGGCGAGGTCGCGGCCCACTTCGGCGTAGATCCAGAAACACGGCAGCACGGCCGCAGCACCGACCGCGTACGGCTCGGTGGCGACGGTCGCCGTGAGATAGGAGACGTACCCGAGGCAGGCGGGGGAGTGGGCGGGCGCGGCCTCACCGGGCGGCAGAACCCCGCCGGTGAGCAGGCTCTTGTGCAGCGCCGACTCCTCGGTGGCCGCCGTGGCGGCACTGGTCGCCCAGAACGCGGCGGTTGCCGGATCCGGGGACTTGGCGGACAACAGCGCGAGGGCCTTGGCGTACCCGGCGAGGTACAGCGCGTCCTGCTCGATGTAGAAGCGGAAGGCGTCGAGCGGCAGCGTTCCGTCGCCCAGGCGGTGGAGGAATTCGAGGTCGTCGATCGACCGGCGCAGCGTCTCGGTGTGCTGCCACATCCGATCGGTGAAGCGGTCGGTGGAAACAAGAGGCGAAACGTCGACAGGCACAGACATGCCGGGACATCCCTTCGTCAGCATTACCTGATGCAGGTTCTACGGGTGTGATCTCAGCCCCGCGCGCGCGGAGCACCCCGTGTCGGACGAACGCGACCTTAGCAGGGCGTTCCGCGCAACGGGCCCCCGGGGTACCGGACCCGGGGGCTGCGCCGGGAATGTCCGGACAACCTGTTCCGTGGACACAAAACAGCCTGTATGTTTGGCGATCGTCAGCGCGGTCTCCGGCGGTGTGAAGGGCCCGACGATTCCGTGCGACGACCATGCTGCGAGACCTCCCGGCTCGCGCTCGGGCGGTCGCGGGAGGGTGTCGACGGCGACTCCGCCTGCGCACAGCGATGTGGGGAAAGGTGGAATACGGGATGCGGGATGTCGAGGATTCCGGACGGTCGGAACTCGAGAATCTGCCGCGACTGATCGCGAATGTCGTCTCGCGTGACCCCGAACGGGTCGCTCTGGTGCGCGACGGTGCCGTCGTCACCTACGCCGGCCTCAACGAGGAACTGGCTGCGCTCGGCGCCGCCATGGGCGACGCGATCGGACCCGACGCACTCGTTCCCGTCGTGCTCACCGGACTGCTGCCCGGGCTCGCCGGGAGTGGTCCCGACGAGGTCGCCGTCGCTCTGGCCGAACTGTCCGAGGACCTCGCCGCGTTCGCGGGGGAGGAGCAGGCGTCGCCGGAGCCGGCGCGACCGGACACCCTGCCCGCCGCCTTCGCCGCGCAGGCCGCCGCCACTCCCGACGCCGTGGCCGTCGAGTTCGACGGCGCCGAGTACACCTACGCCGAGCTGGCGGACCGGTCCCGGCGGCTGGCCCGCCGCCTCGTCGAGTCCGGTGTCGGGCCGGGTCTCACCGTCGCCGTCGCCCTGCGCCGGTCCTTCGATCTGCTCGTGGCCGTGTACGCGGTGCTCGAGGCAGGCGGTGCGTACGTGCCGCTCGACCCGGACCATCCCGCCGAGCGACTGGCCTACATCCTCGAGGTCGCCGAGCCCGCGGTCCTGCTCACCGAGACCGCTGCGCCGGTGCCCGCAGACGGGATCGAGGTGCTCGACGTGACGGCCCTCGACCTCGGATCGGAATCGGCGGACCCGCTCACCGATGCCGACCGCCGTCGTCCCCTGCACGCCGCCGACACCGCCTACGTCATCTTCACCTCCGGATCCACCGGCCGGCCCAAGGGCGTGGCGGTGACCCACGAGGCGATCGTCACCAACCTGCGCTGGCGCCAGGAGCAGTACCGGCTGGGACCTGCGGACGTGGTGCTGCACAAGACTCCGGTCACCTTCGACGTGTCCGTGTGGGAGTTGTTCTGGCCGTTGCAGGCCGGCGCGCGTCTTCTCGTCGCCGTGCCCGAGGGGCACCGGGACCCGCGCTACCTGGCGGATCTCATGCGCGACCGCGGGGTCACCGTCGCGCATTTCGTGCCGTCCATGCTCGCGGTGTTCGTCGCCGAGGCCGAGCTCGATTCGCTCACCCCTCTTCGGTACCTGTTCGCATCCGGTGAAGCGCTGCCGGCGCGTATCGCGGTACTGGTACGGGAACTGCTGCCCGGGGTCGCGGTCCACAACCTGTACGGGCCCACCGAGGCGGCCGTCGACGTGACCCATCACGAGGTCACCGATGCCGACATCGACTCGGTGCCGATCGGCGCGCCCATCGCCGACACCGACCTGCTGATCCTCGACAGCGCCCTGAACTGGGTTCCGGCCGGCGCGGAGGGCGAGTTGTACCTGGCCGGAACACAATTGGCGCTCGGATATGTCGGCCGGCCGGACCTGACCGCGGAACGGTTCGTCGCCAATCCCTACGGGGCGCCCGGCGAACGCATGTACCGGACCGGCGACCTCGTGGTGCGTTCCCGCTCGGACGAGCTGGAATACCTCGGACGCAGCGACTTCCAGGTCAAGATCCGCGGACTGCGCATCGAACTGGGTGAGATCGAGGAAACCCTCACCCGGCAGGACGGCATCGCCCAGGCCGCCGTTCGCGTGCATGCCGACGAGACCCTGGGTGATCGCCTCGTCGCGTACGTGCGGCTGCACCCGGGCGCCACGTGGGACGAGGAGGCGCTGGGCGCCGCGCTCTCCGCGTCCCTGCCCGACTACATGGTCCCGACCGCGTACACCGTGCTCGACGAGTTCCCGCTCACCACCAGCGGCAAGCTCGACCGCGCGGCACTGCCCGCGCCCGAGACCTCCGCCGCGACCGGTGACGATCGCCCGCTCGAGACGGCCACCGAGACGGCGGTCGCCGAGGTGTTCGCCGAGATGCTCGGGCGGGATCGGGTCGGCGGCGACGACGACTTCTTCGCGCTCGGCGGCAACTCGCTCGCCGCGGTCCGCGCGGTCTCGCGCATCTCGGCCCGAGTCGGCCGGCCGCTGTCCGTCCAGGACTTCTTCGACGCACCGACCGTCGTCGAGGTGGCGCGGTTGCTGGACCGCACACCCGGCGAGGACCGCGCAGACGGCCCGTTGGCCGCCGGACCACGGCCCTATCCGGTGCCGCTGGCGCCGTCGCAGACGCGGCTGTGGGTGCTCGATCGCCTCGATCCGGGCTCGTCCCTCTACAACATCCCGCTCGTGGTCCGCCTCACCGGCGACCTCGACGTCGACGCGTTGCAGCAGGCCGTCGGCGACCTCGTCGAACGGCACGAGGTGCTGCGCACCGCCTACCCGGAGGTCGACGGCGAAGGCACCCAGCTGGTGCTTCCGATCGGCGCCGCCCAGCGTGCCGTGCCGGTCGAGACCGTCGCCCCGGACGAGGTTCCGGCCCGGATCGACGCCCTCGTGTCGGAGGGCTTCGACATCGCCGAGGCCGCCCCCGTGCGCACCCACCTGCTGCGGGTGGCGGACGACGAGCACGTTCTCGTCGTCGTCGTCCACCACATCGCCGGCGACGGATTCTCGGCGGGACCACTCACCCGCGACCTGATGCGGGCCTACGGCGCCCGCACCGCGGGAGTGGCGCCCGAACGCCTCCCGCTCGCCGTGCAGTACGCGGATTACGCGCTGTGGCAGCGTGATCGGCTCGGAGATGCCGACGAGCCGGATTCGCTCATGGCACAGCAGCTCGCCTACTGGCGCAAGCAACTGGCCGGCCTGCAGGACCGGCTCGAGCTCCCCACGGACCGGCCGCGGCCGGCGGTGGCGTCCCAGTCCGGTGCCGCGGTGCCCGTGGAGATTCCGGCGGACGTCCACCGCGCGGTGGTGGACCTGGCGCGGGCCACCGGCACCACCGAGTTCATGGTGGTGCACGCGGCGCTCGCCGTGCTCCTCGCGCGGCTGTCCGGGACCGCGGACGTCGCGGTCGGCACCCCGTCGGCCGGTCGCGGGGACGCGGGCCTCGACGACCTCGTCGGCATGTTCGTCAACACGCTGGTGCTGCGCACCCCGATCGACGCGGGGGAGTCGTTCACCCGGCTGCTGACCCGCGTGCGCGACATCGACCTGGAGGCGTTCGGCAACCAGGACGTGCCGTTCGACTGCATCGTCGACGACCTCGCCCCGGCCCGGTCGCAGGCCTACCACCCGTTGTTCCAGGTGATGTTCGCCTTCCAGAACCTCGACGCGACACAGCTCGAGCTTCCGTCGCTGACCGTCACCACGGTCGACGTCCCGACCCGGCGGGCGAAGTTCGATCTGCAGGTCACGCTCGCCGAGCGACTCGGCAACGACCACGAGCCGGGCGGCATGTTCGGTGAGGTCGCCTACGCGACCGACCTGTTCGACGAGGGCACGATCGCGATGTTCGTGCGGCGCTTCGTGCGGATCCTCGCCGAGGCCACCGCCGCCCCGGACCGTGCAGTCGGCGATCACCGCCTCCTGGATCGGGCCGAACTCGGCACCGTGCTGAGCCGCTGGAACTCGACGGACCGGCAGGTGCCGCCGGCCACGGTGCCGCGGCTGCTCGATGCGCAGGTCGCGCGCACTCCCCATCTGCAGGCCGTCGTCGACGACGACGGGATCCTGACCTACGCGGATTTCGCCGCCCGGGTGCACCGGCTGGCCCGGCGGCTCGTCGCGTCCGGGGTCGGACCCGAGCGCACCGTCGCGGTCGTCGCACCGCGCTCGGTCGAGCTGCTGGTGGCGGTCCATGCGGTTCTGCACGCCGGTGGGGCGTACGTGCCCGTCGACCCCGATCAGCCCGCCGCGCGCACCGAGCGGGTGCTCGCCGCGGCCCGGCCCGTGGCGGTGCTCATCGGCTCCACGGTGGAGTGGAGCGACGAAGGCCGGGCGGTGCCCGTGCTGCGGATCGGCGACTTCCCCGACCTGAGCGGTGCGCCGCTGCACGACTCGGAGCGGCTCGCACCGCTGCGTCCCGACAACACCGCGTACGTGCTGTTCACCTCGGGCTCGACCGGTGAGCCGAAGGGTGTCGCCGTGCCGCATCGGGCGGTGGTCAACCAGCTGTTGTGGATCGCGGATCTGTTCCGGATCAGCGTCGCCGACACCGTCCTGTGGAAGACTCCGGCCACATTCGACGTCTCGGTGTGGGAGATGTTCGCGCCCTTGGCATCCGGAGCCAGGATGGTTGTCGCCGCGCCGGATGCGCACCGCGACGCGCGGCAGCTCGCCGACATCATCGACCGCCGCGCGGTCACCCTCACCTCGTTCGTGCCCTCGATGCTGTCGGTGTTCGCGACGACGGTGCCCGATCCGGCGGCGCTGCGCACGCTGCGCGCGGTCGCCGTGGCGGGGGAGGCGCTGCCCGCCGCGACCGTCGGCGCGTTCCGGGCGGTGTCCCGCGCGGCCGTGCACAACCTCTACGGGCCCACCGAGTTCACGGTGCACGCGACCTCGGCGCTGGTGCCGCCGATGCCGTACCTGGCGACGCGGCCGGTGCCGATGGGCCGGCCGGTGTGGAACACCCGTGCGGTGGTGCTGGACTCGCGGATGCATCCCGTCCCGGTCGGGGTCAGGGGTGAGCTGTACCTGTCCGGCGTCCAGGAGGCCCGCGGCTATCACGGCCGGCCGGACCTGACGGCCGAACGATTCGTCGCCGACCGGTTCGGCCCGCCCGGCGCGCGTCTGTACCGCACGGGCGACAGTGTGAAGTGGACCCCCGAGGGGCAGCTCGTCTACCTGGGACGCACCGACTCCCAGGTCAAGATCCGCGGCGTGCGCATCGAACTGGGCGAGATCGAATCGGCGCTGCTGAACCGGTCCGAGGTCGCACGAGCGGTCGCCACGGTCCATCACGCCGACGCCGGTGATCGGCTCGTCGCGTATGTCGTGCCGGTGCCGGCCGACAACGCGAACGATGTGGATCCCGGTGCCCTGCGCAGCGCGCTCGTCCGGGTTCTGCCCGCCCACCTGGTGCCGGACACGATCGTCGTCGTGGACGACTTCCCGGTCACGTCGTCGGGCAAGCTCGATCGTGCGGCCCTGCCCGCGCCGGTGTTCGAGACCCGCGAATTCGTGGCGCCCGCAACGAAGGTCGAGCGGATCGTCGCGGACGTGTTCGCCGCGGTCCTCGACGCCGAGACCGTCGGTGCGCAGGACGACTTCTTCGCGCTCGGCGGGAACTCGTTGTCCGCCACGCAGGTGGCGGCGCGGCTTGCCGACGAACTGGGTGTCGAGGTGACCGTCCGGTCGCTGTTCGACACCCGCACCGTCGCCGAATTCGCTGCGCTGCTGGAGGATTCCGAGCCCGCGGTGGCCGTCGCCGGTCCGGTGGCCGGCCCGCGGCCGGAGCAGGTCCCGCTGTCCTGGTCGCAGTCGCGGATGTGGTTCCTCAACCGGTTCGACACCGGTTCGGGGTTGCACAACATTCCGCTGGTGGTCCGGCTGTCGGGGACCCTCGACGTCGACGCGCTGGGCGAGGCGTTCGGTGACGTCGTGGCGCGGCACGAGGTGCTGCGCACCGTCTATCCCGAGGTGGACGGTGCCGGCCTGCAGGTCGTGCTGCCGGTCGAGCAGGCCCGGCCGCAGTTGCCGATCCTCGACGTGCCCGCGGACCGGCTCGACGAGGAGCTCATCGCCCTCGCCGGTGCCGGATTCGATGTCACCGCCGAGGTTCCCGTGCGGGCCCGGCTGCTGCGCGCCGGGGACGACGAGTACGTGCTCGCGGTGGTCGTTCACCACATCGCGGCGGACGGCTTCTCGGTGGCCCCGCTGATCCGGGACCTCATGGCGGCCTACGCCGCCCGCGTCGCCGGGCAGGCACCCGACTGGGAACCGCTGCCCGTGCAGTACGCGGACTACGCGCTGTGGCAGCGGGAGATGCTCGGCGACGAATCCGATCCCGAATCGGCACACAGCCGCAAACTGGCCTACTGGCGGGAGCGCCTGGCGGGACTGCCCGCCCAGCTCGACCTGCCCGCCGATCGGCGCAGGCCCGCCACGGGATCCGGCCGCGGCGGCAGGATCCACATGAGGATCCCGGCCGCCACCCGCGCCGCGATCGACGCCACGGCCGAGCGACACGGTGCGACCCCGTTCATGGTCGTGCACGCCGCGCTGGCGCTGCTGCTGTCCCGGCTGTCCGGCTCCACCGACATCGCCATCGGGACCCCGTCGGCGGGCCGCGGTCACCCGGTCCTCGACGATCTCGTCGGCATGTTCGTCAACACGGTCGTGCTGCGCACCGAGATCGACCCCGCCGAGTCGTTCACCGCGTTCCTGTCCCGGGTCCGGGACATCGACCTCGGCGCACAGGCGAACTCGGAGATCCCGTTCGAGCGGCTCGTCGAGGTGCTCGAGCCCGAGCGGTCGCCGGGGCGGCATCCCCTGTTCCAGGTGGCGCTGGCCTACCAGAACTTCGCCCGGCAGGAGCTCACGCTGCCGGACCTGACCGTTGCCGAATTCCCCGTCGAGACGCACCTGTCGAAGTTCGACCTGGAGTTCGCGATCGGGGAGGCCGCCGACGACACCGGCGCGCTGTCCCTCGGGATCGGCTACGTCACCGACCTGTTCGACGCGGCGACCGTCGAGGTGCTGGCCGAGCGGCTCGTGCGGATCCTCGACGCCGTCACCGGCGTCCCGGACACGGCGGTCGGCGACGTCGAGATCCTCTCGCCCGACGAGCGGGCCGGGGTGCTCGCGTCGGGCCGGCGGATCGGATTGCGGCCGCAGACGCTGCCGGAGCTGCTCGACGCGGCCGCCGCCGACCCGACCGCGGTCGCGGTGGTGAGCGGCGACACCGCGCTGACCTACGCCGACGTCGACGCCGCTGCGCGCCGGTGGGCGCGGACCCTGCGGGAACACGGCGTCGGCCGAGGCGATCTCGTGCTCGTCGCGGTGCCCCGGTCCGCCGAATCGATCCTCGCGATGTGGGCGGTCGCGCGGTGCGGTGCCGGGTTCGTACCCGTCGACGTCGACTATCCCGCGGACCGGCTCGCGCACATCGTCACCGATTCCGGTGCGCGGGTGGGCCTGACCCTGGCCGAGCACCGTCCGGCGCTGCCGGAGGGGCCGCACTGGCTCGCGCTCAACGAAGAGGACGAAACAAGCTCCGCCGCAACCGATTCCGATATCGATCCGGACGGGTTCCCCCGGGTGCGTCCGGACGACGTCGCCTACGTGATCTACACCTCCGGCTCGACCGGCACCCCGAAGGGTGTGACCGTCACCCACACCGGTCTCTACAACCTGTGTGTGGAGGTCCGCGAACGGTACCGGCTCGATGCGCGGTCCAAGGTGCTGCACGTCGCCTCGCCGAGCTTCGACGCGTCCGTCCTCGAGCAGGTCTTCGCGCTGTCGGCCGGCGCGACCGTCGTCGTCGCGCCCGCGCACGCGTACGGCGGCACCGCGCTCGCCGCGCTGATGCGGGACCGGGCCGTCACCCACGCGTTCCTCACCCCGTCGGTCGCCGCCACCGTCGACCCGGACGATCTCGACGACTGCCGGGTTCTCGTCACCGGTGGGGAAGCGGTGACCGGCGACGTGGTCCGGAGATGGTCGACCGGTGGACGCGCCGTGTTCAATGCGTACGGACCCACCGAGGCGACGATCATGACGCACACCGCCGGTCCGCTGTCGCCGGATGTTCCTGTGGCACTGGGTCATCCGGTTCGCGGAGCCGGACATCTGGTGCTCGATTCGCGACTGCGGCCGGTGCCGGCCGGTGTTCCCGGCGAGCTGTATCTCGTCGGTGACGCGCTCGCCCGCGGTTACCACCGGCGGCCCGCGCTCACCGCGGACCGGTTCGTCGCCAACCCCCACGGCGGGTGGGGCGAGCGCATGTACCGCACCGGGGACGTGGTGAGCCGCACCGCCACCGGCGAACTCGTCTACCACGGACGCGCCGACTTCCAGATCAAGATCCACGGGCTGCGTATCGAACTCGGAGAGATCGACGCCGCGCTCCGGGCCGACGACTCGGTCGCCGCGGCGGTGACGGTGGGACGGGACACGGCACCGCGACTCGTCTCCTACGTCGTGCCGGCCGCCGAGGGTGTCCTCGACGAGCAGGAACTGCTGCGCACCGTCGCCTCCCGACTGCCCGCACACATGGTGCCGGCGGCGATCGTGGTGCTCGACGAGCTGCCGCTCACCCCGTCGGGCAAGCTGGACCGGCGGGCACTGCCGGTGCCGTCGGTGGCGGCGCGTCCGTTCCGGGCCCCCTCGACCCGGTACGAGCAGGGCGTCGCGGAGATCTATGCCCGGCTGCTCGGCGTCGAACAGGTCGGTGCGGACGACGACTTCTTCGAACTCGGCGGGCACTCGCTGCTGATCCTGTCGCTGGCCGCCGCGGTGACCGAGCGCTTCGGCGTCGAGGTCACGGTGCCGCAGCTGTTCGAGCACGCACCGGTCTACCGGCTGGCCCGGCTGATCGAGGCCGGAGCGCAGGAGGCCGCGCCCGCCGCCGAGTGGGAGGGCGATCTCGAACTCGCCGCGGACATCGTCCCGGACGGGATCCCGGCAGCGCGACCGGACGGCCGCCGCGTCCTGCTGACCGGAGCCACCGGTTTCCTCGGCCGCTACCTGCTGCGGGACCTGCTCTCGCACAGCGGCATGCGCGTGTGGTGCCTAGTACGGACGGCCTCCGAAGAGGAGGGCCTCGACCGCATCGAGGCGGGGATGCGCGCGTTCGGGCTGTGGCGCGAGTACTACCGGGGCCGGATCGTGGTGGTGCCGGGTGACCTGGCGCAGCCGCGATTCGGGCTGTCCGACACCGAGTTCGACGATCTCGCCCGCGGCGTGGACTTCATCGTGCACAACGGTGCCCGCGTCAATCACATCGAGCCGTACAGCAGGATGCGGGCGGCGAACGTGTCCGGCGCCGAGGAGATCCTCCGTCTCGCCGTCACCGGGACGGTCAAGCCCGTGCACTTCGTCTCCACCGGGTCGGTGCTCACCGACACCGCCGCGCCCGCGTCCGAGGACGGCGCACCGCGGCTGGTGGGCGAGGACGACCGGCTTCCGAGCGAGCGGGTCATGGAGTCGGGGTATGTGCGCAGCAAGTGGGTGGCCGAGGAACTCGTCGCCGTCGCGCGGCGCCGCGGCATCCCGGTCTCGATCTACCGGCCGGGTCTGATCAGCGGCGACACCGTGTCCGGGGCGGCCGGAACCGACGACGCGTTCTGGAACGTGGTGCGGGCGATGGTGGCGCTGCGGATGGTGCCGGAGTCGGCGGTCGGCTCGGTCGCGCTCGTCCCCGTCACGTACGTCGCGTCGGCGCTGGTCGCGCTCGCGCTCGATCCGTCGACCGTGGGCGGGAACTTCCACCTCGTCAACCGGCGCCGCGTCGCCGCGGAGGACATCGTGGCGCGGTTGCGGGCACACGGCTTCACGCTGCGGCCGGTGACCGACGAGGTGTTCGCGTCGACGCTGATCGAGATGTCGCAGACGCTGGCCGAGCGCGGCGACGACAGCCTCACCCGCGCGGTGCTGGTTGCCGGCGAGTTCGCGCAGGGCCTGTCCGAGGCGGAGGACTTCGACGACGAGAACGCGCGCCGTGCGCTCGCGGACTCCGGCATCGAGTGCCCGGTGGTCGACGACGAGGTGCTCGCCTGGTACGTGACCTACTTCGCGCACATCGGCTTCCTCGTGCCCCTCTCCGACGAGGTGCTGCCCGACCAACCGGTCGAGCCGGAGGCGGTCGTCGACTAGAAGCGACCACCGGTCTCTGCACCGAGCGTGCAGACAGTTGGTACCTTGGCGACAGTCGCCGGGAAACGGGAGGTCACGTGGAACCCGAGACACTCACGATCGACTGCAAGTACGGTTCGGCCCGCGGGTACCGGGACGGATCGGTGTTCGTGTGGAAGGGACTTCCGTATGCGGCGCCGACCGGGGGCGACCTGCGTTTCCGTGCCCCCGAGCCGCCGGAACCGTGGGCCGGGGTCCGCGACTGCCGCGACTTCGGGCCGATCGCGCCGCAGGGCCGCGACAATCCGATCCCGGTCGATCCCGGCCAGACGATCGGGGAGGACTGCCTCTCGCTGAACATCTGGGCGCCCGAACCGGACGGCGAGCCCCGCCCGGTGATGGTGTGGATCCACGGCGGCGCCTACATCCTCGGCTATTCCGGGCAGAAGATCTACGACGGCCGCCGGCTCTGCGAGTCCGGCGACGTCGTGGTCGTGACGCTCAACTACCGGCTGGGCGCACTCGGGTTCCTCGACCTGTCGTCGTTCTCGACGGCGGACTCGACGTTCGAATCGAACCTGGGGCTGCGCGACCAGATCGCGGCCCTGGAATGGGTACGCGACTGCATCTCGGCGTTCGGGGGCGACCCGGCGCGGGTGACGGTCTTCGGGGAATCGTCGGGCGGATGCTCGATCACGACGCTGATGACGGTGCCGCGCGCCGAGGGACTGTTCCACGCGGCGATCGCCCAGTCGCCGCCGGCGACGTCGGCGTACGGCCGCGAGCGTGCGGCCACCGTCGCCGAACGGTTCCTGGAGGTCCTCGACATTCCGACGTCCCGGGTGGCGAAGCTGCGCGACCTGCCGCACGAACAGCTCACCGCGGCCGGGGACGTGCTGGCCCGCGAGATCCCGATGAAGGTGCCGGGCACTCTGGCGCTGGCACCGGTCGTCGACCGGGACCTGGTGCCGAAGTATCCGGTGGCGGCGTTCCAGAAGGGTCTGTCGCACCGGATCCCGCTGATCATCGGATCGAACCGGGACGAGCCGTCGATCTTCCGGTGGATGAAGTCCCCGCTGATGCCGATCGACGACGCCGCGGTGCAGGCCATGTTCGCTGCCCTCGCCGCGGACGGGGCGGACCTGCCGCCCGAACGGGTCCGGGAGATCCTCGCGGCCTATCCGGCCGAGACGAAACCGAGTGGCGCGATGGCACTTTCGCGGGATGCAGGGTTCCGGATGCCGGTGTTGTGGATCGCCGACGCGCACAGCACCCATTCACCGACCTGGGTGTACCGCTTCGACCACGCGACGCCGGCGCTCCGCGCGGCCCGCATCGGGGCGGGACACGCCACCGAACTGCCGTATGTCTTCGGCAATTTCGGCACACTCGGCCGCGACCCGACGTTCTGGCTCGGTGGGCGGAAGGCTGCGACCGAGCTGTCCGGCCGGATCCGGCGACGCTGGACGGCGTTCGCGCACCACGGCGTGCCCGCCGCGCTCGACGGGTCCCGGCACTGGGCGCCGTACACGGCCGAGACCCGCATGACCCTCGTGCTCGACGGCACCGATTCCGTCGTCCCCGATCCGGACGGGCATCTGCGGGAGATGTGGGGCGACCGGGTGATGGGTTTCAGTTAGCGGTTTCGGTCAGCGCCGAACGATCTCGACCATTTCGAAGTCCGCCTTGGCGGCACCGCAGTCCGGGCACGACCAGTCGTCGGGAATGTCATCCCAGCGGGTGCCCGGCTCGATGCCCTCGTCGGGCCAGCCGGCTGCCTCGTCGTACTCGAAACCGCAGACGAGGCAACGGAACAGCCGGTAGTCGGTAGCCATGTCAGGTGCCTTTCGGTTCGAAATCGATCTTCTCGCGGACTCCGCAGTCGGGGCAGCACCAGTCGTCGGGCACCGCCGCCCACGCGGTGCCGGCCGGGAATCCCTCGCGCGGTGCGCCGGTAGCCTCGTCGTAGACGTAGTTGCACACCGGGCATTCGTACGCGGCCATCAGCCGGTCTGCCCGTATCGGGCGAGGATCTTCTCGCGCTTGCTCGGCTGGATGTTCACGCGGGACAGATCGCCGTCGTAGTGGTCGAGGACCCGATGGTCCATCACCTTGCGCCACAAGGGCGGGAAGTAGGTCAGGCCGACCATGCTCGCGTAGCCGCTGGGCAGATTCGGGGCGCCGTCCATGCTGCGCAGCGTCTGGTAGCGGCGGGTCGGGTTCGCGTGATGATCGCTGTGACGCTGCAGGTGGTACAGGAAGATGTTGGTCACGATGTGATCGGAGTTCCAGCTGTGTTCGGGCGTGCACCGTTCGTAGCGGCCGGATTCGGTGCGGCGGCGGAGCAGTCCGTAGTGCTCGAGGTAGTTCACCGATTCGAGCAGGGAGAAGCCGTAGACGGCCTGGATGATCAGGAACGGCAGCACCGCCGGCCCGAACACGACGACCAGCACGGTGAACAGCGCCACCGACAGCAGCCACGCGGACAGGACGTCGTTGCGGAAGGTCCACGGACCCTTGCCGAGTCGCTCGAGCCGCGTCTTCTCGAGGTGCCACGACGACTTCAGTCCACCCCACACGCTGCGCGGCAGGAACGACCAGAACGACTCGCCGAAACGGGCGCTCGCCGGATCCTCGGGTGTCGACACCCGGACGTGGTGGCCGCGGTTGTGCTCGATGTAGAAGTGGCCGTAGAAGGTCTGCGCCAGGGCGATTCTCGACAGCCGGCGTTCGAGCTGCTCCTTCTTGTGGCCGAGTTCGTGGGCGGTGTTGATGCCGACGCCGCCCATCACGCCGATGCTGATCGCCAGCCCGATCTTCGACACGAGGCCGAGGCCGCCGTCGAGCCCGAGCCATCCGAGTTCCTGCGCCGACCACAGGTAGCACGCGAAGACGAGGCTGAGGATCTGGAACGGGATGTAGGCGTAGGTGCAGTACCGGTAGTAGCGGTCGGCGGCGAGACGTTCCATGACCTCGTCGGGCGGGTTCTGGCCGTCCGGGCCGAAGAAGCGGTCCAGGATCGGCAGGATCACGTAGACCAGCAGGGGGCCGATCCACCACCACACGGGAGCCACGGCGCTCCAGCCGAGTTGTCCGAACGCCCACACGAGGGCGGTCGCGACGAAGATCGCGGTGGGCGGGACCAGTCCGAGCAGCCACAGATATCGCTTGCGGTCGCGCCACTGCTGCGCAGCTGCCGGCTGCGGCCGGTCGATGTCGCGTGTCGTCACCGTCTTCTCCTCCGTATGACGTGGATCACCCTGTGGTGGACGTTACGCGCGACACCATCCACTGTCTAGACATATGGAGCGATTTGTAAATCTTCACCGATCGCGTACACGAAAACGTCAGCCGCCCACGTTTCGGACGTGGGCGGCTGACGTTTGCGTCTGCGGTTGTGTGCCTGACCGGACCGATCAGTTGCGGTACTCGGGATGCTCGGAGACGAACTTCGCGACGTAGGAGCACGAGGTCCCGATCTTCAGACCCTCGGCGCGGGTCGCGTCCAGCGCCTGGCGGACGACGTCACCGGCGACGCCCTGACCGCGGAACTCCGGCTCGGTGACCGTGTGGTCGAAGTCGCGCACGTCGCCGACCTGCGTGTAGTCGGCGTAGCCGGCGAGCGCGTCACCGATGTAGAGAGCGAATCGCGACTGCTCGGGAAGATGCTCGACGCGACGATTGTCGTTGTTCTGGCTCATGAATTCACCCTACCGACCGGGCGCTCTTCGCGACCGCGAGGACCGCGGGGGAGGTGCGCCCCGGCCACGTGCCGGTGAGGACGCCGCCCGGCCGGGCTGGTCCGTCCTGCTCATCGAGTACGCGCAGCACCTCGATCTCGACGTCGCCCGCCGACACCGTGGTCGTCGTCGAGTCGCTCGTGTGGGTGATCCGGCCGAGAGCCGGTACCGGTGCCTCGGGGGATCCGCTGCCGGCCACCTGCACCGGGGCGTCGATGGTCGCGCCGGTCGTGGCATCGAAGAGTTCGGCCGCGCCGCCGCCGGTCGCGATCGTGGTGACCAGCGCGGCGACGTACACCGGGTCGGCGCACGCGTCGTACACCCAGCGGGTCCCGAGCACGGTGTGCTCCATCATGCCGACCAGCGAGTCCTCGGCGCCGTCGAGCGGGGCGGCGCGATAGGTCAACGGGACCTGCAGGATTCGCCCGTCCCCGGTGCGCAGCAGGTGGGTTTCGACGCCGACCTCGCCGTCGGGGTCGTCGAAGCGGAACCCGCCGATCCGGTCGAGGTCGGTCGCGCCGGCGGCCCACGGCTGCGATGGCACCCATGCCGCAAGGACCTCGGCCTTCGTCGGCGACAACCGGGCGTTCTGATGGATGATTGCCATGGTCGAGACGATACGTGCGGTCACGCCGGCGGCGGCGGTGCCACCGGCTTCGGCAGCTTCGCGGCCTCGAGGTCGGTGCGCAGCAGCATCACGTTGTAGTCCGACCACGTGCTGGCCAGGTAGTACAGGTCCTTGCCCGACGACCACGGGTGGATGAACGCGCCGTACACGCTCGGCACGTCCCGGCTGCTCACCAGCACCTTCGGTTCGCTCCAGCCGGATTCGAGCGTTGCGGAGGTCCGCGCGACGATCGAGTTCGTCGCATCGGTGTATAGCGCCACGAACCCGCCGAGATGCTCGTTGTAGGCGACGGACAGTTCGCTGACCGGCCCAGGGATCACGACGCCCGCGGCCTTCGGGTCGGTCGGCACCCAGGCTCCGATGCCGTCCCAGTACTCGTAGGCGAGCGGGTCGAGCAGCGATTCCGGCCGCACCCGAGCCAGGTGGGCGGCGCCGTTGCGCCCCGACGGGGTGCCGAACTTGTAGATCCAGCCGTCGTGTTCGACGAACGCGCCCATCTGGAAGTTGGCGTTGCCGCTGACGGATTCGTTCAGACGTGCCGTGAGGGGGTGGACCGTCCAGGTCTCCCCGTTGTCCGTCGACGAGGCGAGCGCGGAGAAGTTCGTGTGCCACTCGCCGGGGGCACCCCAGCTGCGTACCGACATGAAATCGAGGTACTGGACCCCGCCGACGGCGATGCCGGCGGTGGGGATCGTGGTGATCTCGACGCCGTTGACCTTGCGGCTCTCGATCAGTTCGCGGGCGTGGTTCGGGCGATCCAGGGGAGCGCTGTCGATGCTCATGCCGTCGGACAGGTTCCGGTCGGTGCTGCGGAACAGGACGTTGCTGCGCCAATCGCCGACGAGTCCGCAGAACGGATTGCGATTGAACCCGAACGTGTCTCCGAAAGCCGCGAGGACCTGACCCTCGCCGTTGTCCCACATGATGCCGAGATCGGTGCCGAGTACGCCGAACCGGGGCACGGTGTCGTTGTCACCCATCAGTCCGGTCATGTGCGCGACCGCGGTCGTGGTGCCCTTCAGCTGGGGGAGGCGGCCGTCCTGCCCGTTGAGCCAGGGGATCGGGGTGACGCCGGGCTCGGAGCTGCCGGGCAGCGCGCTGCCGGTGCCGGGCAGTCTGCTCCCGGTGCCGGGCAGTGCACTGCCGGTCCCCGGCGCCGAGCTGCCGGTACCGCTGCCCGGTGGGCACGCGGCGTATGCGGTTCCGGTCCCGCCGAGCACGAGAACGCAGGTCGCGGCGAGGGTCACGGGCAGGGCGAGAGCCAGACGATGTCGCAGGGACGAGCGCATGGGACCTCCGGAGTGATGCCGCACAGTCGACGCCGTGCCAACGTAACAGCAGTCACATCAGTCACACATGTCACTTAGATAACGACACGGTCCCGGGATTGCCCTCAAGAATGCGATGTCGCCGGGGGATGAGTGGACCGCACCGCGTCGACGAACCGACGCTTCTCCGTGACGTACCGGTCCCGGAACCCGTCCGGATCGTCGATGCCGTCGCTCGACGCCGCGGTGAGGAACGCGAACGCCGACTCCGCCGCGGCGAGCACCGGATCCGGTGCCGTCAGCCGCATCTCGTTCACGATCGCGTCGAGATCGACGATGCCGCGTGCGATCGCCCGCAGACGCGGGTCCTCCGACTGCAGGGCCTCGTCGAGTTCGACGTCGGCCAGCTCGGAGCGGTCGAGCTCGAAGAGATGATTGTGGACGTTGTCGGCGACCTGGAGAAACCGCACGTGCAGGGCACGATCGGTCGCGCGCAGCACCGGCGCGGGTGCCGGTTGCCGGGTCGCCTTCCGGCCACCGCGCGCGGCGACCACCCCGAGTACCACTCCGACGACGAGAGCGACCGGTGCCGCCCACCAGGGCGCAGTACCGGCGCTGAACAGATCCGACAGCGACTCCATCGTCGGATGTTAGCAGTGAGAAGTATCCGTTCCGTCCGATGTGTCCACAACGATCGTGTCGTCGTCGGTCAGAGCCCGGAACGCGATGCCGTTGCGCGTCAGGAGATCCACGGCGCGGCGGCTGCCGCCGTCGTCCAGCGGCGACCCGCCGGCGTGCGGCACGATCGCGAAATCCACCAGACCGAGGCCGTCCCACTGCGGGGCGATCCCGCACGTCGGCTCGACCTCGCCCGGGTCGTCGGAGAACTCGACGCCGCGCAGCGTCGGCGTCACCACGCACGCGCCGGCGCTGTACCCGGCGTACGCGAGCGCCCCGGACCGGACGAGGTCGGTGAGCACCGTGTCGCCGCCGGAGCGCGCGAGCTGGGCCCGCAACACGAACGTGTTGCCGCCGCGCACCCACACCACCCGGAACTCGGACAGCCTGGCGCGCAACGACTCCGGTGCGCCGACGTGGTCGCGCAGATCCACCTCGACCGGATCGAATCCGAGTTCCCGCAGCGGACCGAACTCGCTGTTCAGCGACGACTGCCGGGCCTGCGCGGGCCAGGAATCGGCGGCATTCGCGATCACCGCGAGCGGCCCGGGCGGACCGGTCACCCGCAGCAGCGCCGCCGGGTCGGCGCCGAAACGGTACGACGAGAGGAACAGGCGCATCGGGAACGGTCAGATGGTGAACGCCAGATTGTCGACGATGCGCCGCCCGACCGTGGTGTCCCCGCCGAGGGTGATCTCGTCGAGGTGGTCGAACGCGCGGACGCGTCCGCCGGCGAGCCGCGCGAACAGTCCCGAATCGAGGGTGATCGTGCTGGTCGCCTCGCCCGACAGCGCGGGAACGAGCGCGGCCCGTCCGTGGACCTCCACGTGCAGGGTGCGGGCGAGCGGGCCGGTCAGCTCGAACGTGATGCGGGAGCCGTCCGGGGCCTTGCCGAGCTTGCCGACGACATACGCCAGCGACCCGACGATCTCGGCGAACGCCAGCTCGGCGCGCGGACCGCCCTCGTCGCCGGGGATCCCGAGCGCGTCCCTGATGTCGAGTTCGTGCATCCAGCAATCGAATACGCGGATGCGCATGAAGCGCCCGTAGGTCGCCGGACCGGCCGGCGTCTGCGCGGGTGTGTCGAACCATTCCTGTGTCATCTTCGAGAGCTGGTCGCGCCGGCGCGCGACGATCTGCCGGTACCGCTCGAGGATGGCCGTGCCCGGTGTGCCGCGCATCGACTCCACCCACCGTTCGTTGAGCGCGCCGATCTCGTTGTGCACGTGACCGAGCGCGTGCACGTCGATGTCGACGTGCGGGGTCTCTTCACCCGCGAGGAGCGATTCGGTGCCGATCAGGTGCGCCACGATGTCCTTGACGGTCCAGCCCGGCAGCGTCGACGGGGTGAACCAGGTGTCCGTGTCGAGGTCGGCGATCAGATCGTCGATGACCGCGAACTGCTCGAACAGCAGCGAACGGATCTTCTCCACGGGAAATTCGGGGGTTTCGGGAGTCTGGTCGGTGCTCAACGGGGATCCTCTGCTTCCAATCGGTCCAGTCCGGCGCGGATCAGGGCTGCGATCGCGTCCGGGTCGTCGGGGCGGCGCCGGAGGAGCCCGGCCGCCAGGCGTACCTTGTCGCCGTTCCAGCGCGGCAACACGTGCAGGTGGGCGTGATCGACGGTCTGGAACGCGGCCCGGCCGTCGTTGAGCACCAGGTGGGCGCCGTCGGGTGTGAGGTCCGAGCGGGCCAGTGCCCGCGCCAGGCGCTGTCCGACGCGGAACATCGCCGCGCCGTCGTCCGGCGCGAGTTCCTCGAGCCGGGCCGCGTGGGCCCGGGGCACCACGAGGACGTGACCGCGCGAGATCGGCCGGATGTCGAGGAACGCGACGACCGTCTCGTCCTCGAACACCCGCCGCGCCGGTGCGGTACCGGCCACGATGTCGCAGAACACGCAGGCTCCCACGGTCGTCACTGTAACGCCGCCACCAGTGCGGGCAATCCGATCGCCGCGGTCGTGCGCCACACGTGGTCGACGCGGTCCGAGAGTTCCGTCGGCTCGGGCCCGATCTCGACGACCGGCACGCCGCGATCGCGGGCCAGCGCGGGCAACCCGGCGGCGGGGTACACCATCCCGGAGGTGCCGACGACGAGCAGCAGGTCGGCATCGGCGACGACCTCGGTCGCCGCGTCCCACGGTGCGCGGGGCAGCAGTTCGCCGAACCACACGACACCCGGACGGACCCGGCCCCCGCACCGGCTGCACGTCGGCGGCGTCAGCCGGGCCACCGGCTCGGCCGGCGGATCCGGAAGCTCGGCGGCGGCCTCGCAGTCGGCGCACCGCGGCGCGAACAGGCTGCCGTGCAGGTGCGCGCTGACGACACTGCCGGCGCGTTCGTGCAGATCGTCGACGTTCTGGGTGACGATGTGGACGTCCGTGTCGCGGGCCCAGTCGGCCAGCGCGAGATGGCCGGCGTTCGGTTCGACCTTCCGGACCAGCGCCACGCGCCACTGGTACCACGCCCACACCGTCTCCGCGTCGGCGTGCCACGCCTCGGGGGTCGCGAGGGCGGCGGCGTCGAACCGGGACCACAGGCCGGTCTGCGCGTCCCGGAAGGTCGGGACGCCGCTCTCGGCGGACATGCCGGCGCCGGTCAGGACGGCGACGCGGCGCGCGGCGCGGGCCAGGCCGAGAATCTCGGAGGGAACGCTCATTGCGGTGACGGTAGGGGATCGGTGTGCCCGGTGTCGCGCGGGTGACCGCAGCGTGGGCACTGCCCGGCCGTGCTCTCGAGGACGTGGTCGTCGAGGAACAGCCCACACTCCGGGCACACCCGATCGAGCCAGCACACCGGGTCCCCGCCGAGGTCGGGGTCGCGGGCCGTCACCGGGCCTCCCGCAGATGCTCGGCGAGGATCACGGCGCCGCTGTGGTCGAGATCGCGGGTCGCGGTGAGCAACACCAGGGGGCGTCCGTCGGCGAGGCGATCCAGCCGGGCGACGGCTTCGCGTCCGGCCTCCGTGGTCAGCTCGTGGAGGTAACGGGTGCGGAACTCCGAGAACAACGCGGCGTCGTGCGAGTACCACTTGCGCAGCTCTGCGGAGGGCGCGAGGTCCTTCGCCCAGTCGTCGTAGTGGAACGCGTCCTTGCGGAGCCCCCTCGGCCACAGACGGTCCACCAGGACACGGAACGCGTCCTCGTCTGCGGGGTGGTCGTAGACGCGTTCGACGTCGACTGTGCGACGTTCCATCGGCTCCTCCTCGGGCTTTGCATTCACCAGCGGTACGCTCGTACTGTGAAGTGAGCTGCATCACAATTCTCGCACTGCATCCTTGTTCGGACTCGATTCAGACAAAAGCAAGCGGTTGCAGTGTCGTCGCCACCACGGTAGGTCTGCTTTAGCTCATCAGGCCGGCGTGTACTGCCGTGGCCTCGATGTACGCAGCCCGCCGCTCTCGCGGTGAGGCCCTCATTCGAAGCAGGAGTCAGGGGAAGTTGGATACCGAAGGATTGAGCACGGGAAGAGAGGCACAGCGTCGTCCGACCGTCGGCGTCGTTCGCGAAACGAACGACGGTGAGCGTCGCGTCGCGCTGGTCCCGAAGATTGTTCCGTCTCTGATCGGCAAGGGTCTCGACGTCGTCGTCGAGGCCGGTGCCGGCGAGGCGGCACTGATTCCCGACGAGCTGTACGTCGAGGCCGGTGCCACGATCGGTGACGCCTGGACCGCGGACGTCGTGGTGAAGGTCGCGCCTCCGTCGGATGCGGAGGTCGCGCGGCTGCACTCGGGCCAGACCCTGATCGGGTTCCTGGCGCCGCGCAATGCGGAAAACCAGATCGGCGCGCTCGCTGCGGCCGGAGTGCAGGCGTTCGCCGTCGAGGCGATCCCGCGCATCTCGCGTGCCCAGGTGATGGACGCGCTGTCGTCGCAGGCGAACGTGTCCGGCTACAAGGCGGTGCTGGTCGCTGCGTCGGAGGCCACGCGCTACTTCCCGATGCTCACCACGGCCGCGGGCACCGTCAAGCCCGCGACCGTGCTGGTGCTCGGCGTCGGTGTCGCGGGTCTGCAGGCGCTGGCCACCGCCAAGCGTCTCGGTGGTCGCACCACCGGATACGACGTGCGCCCGGAGGTCGCCGATCAGGTGCGTTCGGTCGGTGCGCAGTGGCTCGATCTGGGGATCGACGCGGCCGGTGAGGGCGGCTACGCCCGCGAACTCACCGACGCCGAGCGCGCCCAGCAGCAGCAGGCTCTCGAGGAGGCCATCAAGGGCTTCGACGTGGTCATCACGACCGCGCTGGTGCCGGGCCGTCCGGCGCCGCGTCTGGTCACCGCTGCCGCGGTGAACGGCATGAAGCCCGGCTCGGTCGTGGTCGACCTCGCCGGCGAGACCGGCGGCAACTGCGAGCTGACCGAACCCGGACAGACCGTCGTCAAGCACGGCGTGACGATCTGCTCGCCGCTGAACCTGCCCGCGACGATGCCCGAGCACGCATCCGAGCTCTACTCGAAGAACGTCGCCGCCCTGCTCGAGCTGATGCTCGACGACAACGGCGCGCTGGCACCGGACTTCTCCGACGAGATCCTCGACGGCGCGTGCGTGACCCGCTCGAAGGAGAACGCGTAGATGTACACCGAACTGCTCGCGAACATCGCCATTCTGGTCCTTGCCGGATTCGTCGGGTTCGCCGTTATCTCCAAGGTCCCGAACACGCTGCACACGCCGCTGATGTCGGGCACCAACGCCATCCACGGCATCGTGGTGCTCGGTGCGCTCGTGGTGCTCGGGCACCTGCCCGGGGACGCCCCGTGGAGCATCAAGATCATCCTGTTCGTCGCGCTGGTGTTCGGCACCCTGAACGTGGTCGGCGGCTTCGTCGTCACCGACCGCATGCTCGCGATGTTCAAGCCCAAAAAGGACGTTGTGAAGGCGTCGGCGGAGTCGAAGGGAGCTGACGCCCGATGAGTTACCTGGTGACCATCCTGTACATCGTCGCGTTCGCGATGTTCATCTACGGTCTGATGGGCCTGACCGGCCCGAAGACCGCGGTCCGCGGCAACTACATCGCCGCGGCCGGCATGGCGATCGCCGTGATCGCGGTGCTCATCGACATCCGTGACACCGAGAACTGGGGTCTGATCGTCGGCGGCCTGGCCGTGGGTGTGATCCTGGGTGTGCCGCCGGCACTGAAGACCAAGATGACCGCGATGCCGCAGCTGGTCGCGCTGTTCAACGGCGTCGGTGGTGGCACCGTCGCGCTGATCGCGTGGGCCGAGTTCCTCGACTCGAACGGCTTCACGACCGTCGACGACGTGCCGTCGGTGCCGTTCATCGTCGGCTCGCTGTTCGCCGCGATCATCGGCTCGGTCTCGTTCTGGGGTTCGCTGGTGGCGTTCTCCAAGCTGCAGGAACTGCTGAACAAGAACTTCGAGAAGAAGGTCGTCGCGTCGGCGAAGCTGTTCCAGCTCGCCAACATCGTCCTGGCGGTCGCCGCGATCGCGATCGCGATCTACATCGGTCTGCAGGCGGACCCGGCCAACGCGCCGACCCCGGCGATCTGGATCGTCGCGCTGCTCGTCGTGGCCGGCCTGATGGGCCTGTTCGTGGTGCTCCCGATCGGCGGCGCCGACATGCCCGTCGTCATCTCGCTGCTCAACGCCCTGACCGGTCTGTCCGCGGCCGCCGCGGGTCTGGCGCTGAACAACCAGGCGATGATCGTCGCCGGCATGATCGTCGGCGCCTCGGGTTCGATCCTGACCAACCTCATGGCCAAGGCCATGAACCGCTCGATCCCGGCGATCGTGTTCGGTTCCTTCGGCGGCGACGGCGGTTCCGGCGGCGTGGTCTCCGCGTCCGGTGGCACCGTCAAGGCGACCTCCGCGGCGGATGCGGCGATCCAGATGGCCTACGCCAACCAGGTCATCGTGGTGCCCGGCTACGGTCTGGCCGTGGCGCAGGCGCAGCACGCCGTCAAGGAGATGGCCGAGCTGCTCGAGCAGCGTGGCGTCGAGGTCAAGTACGCCATCCACCCGGTCGCCGGTCGCATGCCGGGCCACATGAACGTGCTGCTCGCCGAGGCCGACGTCGCGTACGACGCGATGAAGGAGATGGACGACATCAACGGCGAGTTCAGCCGGACCGACGTCACCATCGTCATCGGCGCCAACGACGTCACCAACCCGGCCGCGCGTCTGGATTCGTCGAGCCCGATCTACGGCATGCCGATCCTGAACGTCGACCAGTCCAAGTCGGTGATCGTGCTCAAGCGGTCCATGTCCTCCGGCTATGCCGGCATCGACAACCCGCTGTTCACCGCGGATCAGACGTCGATGCTCTTCGGCGACGCGAAGAAGATGGTCGGCGAGGTCACCGAGGAACTCAAGGTCCTCTGACCCGCAGCCGCTTTCAGGGGCGCCCGCGCACATCTGCTGCGCGGGCGCCCTCGCGCACGTTCGGGGCCAGTGCCGACGCGGCCAGCACGCACGCCAGCGGCACCGCCATCGCCGCCGTCAGCGACGCCGCCTCCGACAACCAGCCGATGCACGCCGGACCTGCCAGGAAACCGATGTAGCCCATCCCGACGACCCGCGACATGTTCGCGCCCGGCGCGCCGGTCGTCATGTTCCCCGCGGCGGTGAACAACTGCGGAACCGCCCCCGAGAGACCGGCGCCGAACAGTCCCCACCCCGCCAGGGTCAGCGGCAGCCACGGCGAGACGATCACCGTGCCCATACCGACGGCGGCGACCAGCATGCCGTACCGCACCAACGCCACCGGGCCGATCCGCGCGGTGATCCGATCCGCGGTGAAGCGGCCGATCGTCATCGTCGCCGAGAACACCCCGAAAGCGAGTGCCGCCACCGAATCCGGGCTGCCCAGACGCTCCTTGACCTGCAGGGCACTCCAGTCGTTGGCGACGCCCTCGCACAGCATCAGCATGAACGCGAGCCCGCCGAGCAGCAGTACCCGCCGCGAATACCCGCCGCGCGGAGCCGCATCGACGTGGTGGGGATGCGGCGGCACCCGCACCAACTGCCCGGACGCGACCGCGACCACCAGCAGCCCCATCGCACCCGTGACGGCCAGCGACATCGCCGGAGCCCAGCCGGCGGCGAGCGTCGCCGCCCCGACCAGTGCCCCGGCCACACCGCCGACGGAGAACAGCCCGTGGAAGGCCGCCATGATCGGCCGCCGGTAACGCTGTTCGACGACGACCGCCTGCGAATTCATCGACACGTCCAGGGCGCCGTTCGCGAACCCGAACAGCACCAGTGCGACGGCGAGCTGCCAGCCCTGCGACGCCAGACCCGGACCGGCCACCGTGACCGCCAGGGCACTCGCGGCGATCGTGGTGGTGCGGTCGCTGCCGAACCGGTCGGCGAGCCGCCCCGTCGCCTGCATGCCGACGATCGCGCCGACCGCGAGCATCAGCAGCAGCGTTCCCAGGGTCGCGTTGCCGATCCCCGCGCGCTGCTGCACCGCCGGAATGTGCACGACCCACATCGCGAGCAGGAACCCGTTGAGTCCGAAGACGGCGAAGACGGCTGCTCGGGCACGCCGATAGGCGGGATCGGTCACGGAACCCGACGCTACCGGCACCGCGGCGGGTTCCTCACCCGCGCGGGTCAGCGTGCGAGCAGCGCGGGCACCGGGTCGCCGAGGAATCCGCCGATCGCCGCGAGTGCCCGCCCCGCCTGCTCGCCGTCGACGAGCCGATGATCGAACGACAACGACAGCGTGACCACCCGGCGCACCGCGAGCGCGTCGTCGACCACCCACGGACGCGGCGCGATCGCCCCGACGGCGAGGATCGCCGCCTCACCCGGCACGAGGATCGGGCTGCCGCCGTCCACGCCGAACACCCCGACGTTCGTGATCGAGATCGTGCCGCCCGTCAGGTCGGTGGGTGTTGCGCGCCCGGCGCGCGCGGTCGCGGTGACGGTGGCGATCGCGCCGGCCAGGTCGGGCAGCGTCAGGGCGTGCGCGTTCCGGATCACCGGGACCATCAGCCCCTCGTCGGTGGCGGTCGCGATGCCCAGGTTCACGTAGGTGCGCGTCGCGATCTCACCGGCGTCCTGATCCCACGTCGCGTTGAGGATCGGCTGGTCCGCGACCGCGCGCAGCAACGCCGCCGCCACGATCGTCAGGGCGGTCGGATGCCGGTCCGCGAACGACGGATGCGTGCGCAGCCGCTCGACCAGCTCGACGGTCGCGGTGACGTCGCACGTGAGGAACACCGTCGCGTGCGGCGCGGTGAATGCACTGCGGGTCACGGCCTCGGCGGTGCGTTTGCGCACCCCCGTGATCGGCACCCGCGTCTCCTCGCCGGGTTCGGTGCGGGCGGCCCGGTCCGCGGCGCGCCGCACGTCCGAGCGGGTGACGACCCCGCCGGTGCCGGTTCCGGTCACGGTCGCCAGGTCGATGCCGAGGCGTTTGGCCTCACGTCGCGCCGACGGCTTCGCGTCCGGGCGGGGTGGCTCGGCGTGCAGGTGCGGTGCGCTGTGCCCGTTTCCCGAGGTCCTGTCGGTCGTCGGCCCGGCCTGCGCGAGCGTCCGGGCGGCCCGTTTGCTCACCGGTGGGCGGCCGGGACCGTAGCCGACGAGCACCGGGGTATGCGATTCGGCACCGGCGTCGTGGGGACCCTCACTGGGCACCGCGATCCGGATGATCGGTGCCCCGACCGGCACCGTCGTTCCGGGCTCGGCGAGCAGTTCTGCCACCGTCCCCGCGAACGGCGACGGCAACTCCACCACTGCCTTCGCCGTTTCCACCTCCGCGACGACCTGGTTGAGCTCGACGCGGTCGCCGACGGCCACCGTCCAGGAGACGAGGTCGGCCTCGGTCAGTCCCTCACCGAGATCCGGCATCCGGAATTCCTTGACGGACTGGTTCATTCGGCGTGTCCCTTCAGGCGGTGTGTCCCCTCAGGCGGCGAGGCTGCGGTCGACGGCATCGAGGATGCGGTCGGGGTCCGGTAGGTGGTACGCCTCGAGTTTCGCCGGCGGATACGGGATGTCGAATCCGCCGACCCGCAGCACCGGCGCCTCCAGCTGATAGAAGCACCGTTCGGAGATCTGCGCGGCGATTTCGGCGCCGAGCCCGCAATTCACCGGAGCCTCCTGCGCGACCACGAGCCGACCGGTGCGGCGCACCGACGCCTCGACGGTGTCGACGTCGAGCGGCGACAGCGATCGCAGATCGATCACCTCGATCGAATGTCCTTCGTCCGCAGCGATATCCGCGGCCTGCAGGGTCGTCGTCAGCATCGCGCCGAACGTCACGAGCGTGACATCGGTGCCCGGCCGGGTGACGCGCGCCCGGTCCAGCGGCAGTTCCGGCGGGGTGTCGAGGTCGACCTCGCCGCGATCCCAGTACCGGTGCTTCGGCTCGAGGAAGATCACCGGATCGTCCAGGGCCACCGCCTGCTGGATCATCCAGTAGGCGTCCGACGGAGTGCCGGGGCTCACCACCCGCAGGCCCGCGGTGTGCGTGAAATACACCTCGGGGGACTCGGAATGGTGCTCGACGGCGCCGATCCCGCCGCCGTACGGAATGCGGATCGTCAACGGCGCGGTGACCGTACCCGCGGTGCGGTAGTGGATCTTCGCGACCTGCGAGACGATCTGGTCGAAGGCCGGGTAGACGAACCCGTCGAACTGGATCTCGCACACCGGCCGGTATCCGCGCAGCGCCATGCCGAAAGCCGTTCCCACGATGCCGGATTCGGCGAGGGGAGTGTCGAAGACCCGGTCGGTGCCGAAGTCCTTCTGCAACGTGTCGGTGACGCGGAAGACGCCGCCGAGCCGGCCGACGTCCTCGCCCATGATCACGACCTTGCGGTCGTGTTCGAGCGCGCGCCGCAACCCGGCATTGAGGGCGGCGCCGAGAGCCATCGTGGTGGTGGTCATGACCGTGCCTCCTCGTACTGTGCGGTGTCGAACCCGGCGAGGTATTCGCCGTAGCGGGCGCGTTGATCGGCGAGCATCCGGTGCTCGGTGGCGTAGACGTGATCGAACATCGAGAGCGGTTCGGGGTCGGGGGCGGTGAGCGTGCCCGTGCGCAGCCGGTCCGCGGCGGCGTCCGCGTCGGCCTGGACCGTGGCGAGATAGTCGTCGTCGGCGAGACCCTCGCGGTCGAGCAACAGCCGCACCCGGGTCAGCGGATCGCGTGCCCGCCATTCCTCCAGTTCGGCGGGGGTGCGGTAGCGGGTCGGGTCGTCGGACGTGGTGTGCGGACCCATGCGGTAGGTGAGGGCCTCGATGAACGTCGGTCCGCCGCCTTCGCGGGCGCGGCGCGCGGCCTGCCGGGTGACGGCCAGGACGGCGAGGACGTCGTTGCCGTCGACCTGCACGGCGGGCATCCCGAAGCCGGCGGCCCGGTGGGCCAGTGCCACCGGGCTCTGCACGTGCACCGGGGCGCTGATCGCCCAGTGGTTGTTCTGGCAGAAGAACACCACCCCGGCACTCCAGCTCACCGCGAAGCCGAGGGCCTCGGAGATGTCGCCCTGGCTGGTGGCGCCGTCGCCGAAGTAGGCGACGGTCGCGATCTCGGCACCGTCGAGACGGGCGCCCATCGCATAGCCGGTCGCGTGCAGGCCCTGCGATCCGACGACGATCGCCGGGTTGGTGGTGTTGACGGTCGCCGGATCCCAGCCGGAATGCGAGCAGCCCCGCCACATTCGCGTCATGTCCGCGGGATCGACGCCGCGGCACCAGGCCACGCCGTGCTCGCGGTAGCTGGTGAAGACATAGTCGTCGGGTTCGAGCGCGTGCGCGGATCCGACCTGCGCGGCCTCCTGGCCGAGCAGGGGAGCCCACAGGCCGAGTTCGCCCTGGCGTTGCAGGGCGACTGCCTCGGTGTCGATGCGCCGCACGACGACGAGGTCGCGGTAGAGGGTGCGCAGGCGTTCGGGGCCGACATCGGCGACGAGCGCGGAATACTCCGGGTTGTGAACCCGTCGGCCGTCCGGCTGGATCAGCTGGACCGGATAGGCAATCTTGTCGACCACCGTGACCACCTCGTTCGGGTCGGCCCGGGCGCCCTTGTGGGGCGATCCCCGGGCATACCTGTGTTGTACTTCACATCATCCACGCCGGGGACAGCTGCGCAATCGGTTCGGCCGCGACTGTGCAGAACGCACGGTTCGAGGGGGTCATGCGGTGTCATACTGCGGAATGTGACCAGTCCGGATGCGACCGACGCCCGGCTGCTGCTCGAGCTGACCCGCACGCCGCGGGCGACGGGAGTGGAGTTGGCGGCGCGGCTCGGATTGTCGCGCAACACGGTCCAGGCGCGGCTCGCGCGCTGGGAGGCGGAGGGGGTGCTCGCGTCGTTCGAGCGACGCGTCGACCCGCGCGCGCTGGGTTATCCGCTCGCCGCCTACGTTGCGACGCGGGTCGACCAGCACCGGCTCGACAGTGTCGTCGCGGCGCTGGCGGAGATCCCGGAGGTCACCGAGGTGTACGGCATGGCGGGGCAGACGGACCTGTCGGTGAAGGTCGTCGCGACCGACGCGGACGACCTGTACCGGCTGGCCGGGCAGATCCTCGAGATCCCGGGTGTCGAGCGCACCAACATGGCGTTGGTGATGCGGGAGCTGGTGCCGCAGCGCACCGCCCCGCTGTTGCGGCGGCTGGCGCAGGGCTGACGTCCTGCGGCATCGGCCGATCGGGCCGGGTGCCCAGCGTCCGGAACGGCGAGGGGCCGGGCACCTCGCAGGTGCCCGGCCCCTCGTCCTGTCCGCGTCGGACGCGAGCTACGTCAGTGCCTCCACGATGCGGTCCACGACGTTGTTCGCGCTGTAGTAGTCCAGGCGGAAGCTGTCGTAGCCCAGCGCGTAGACCTTGCCCGACTGCACCGACGGGATTCCCGCGAGCAGCGCATCGGCCTTCATTCGCTCCTCGGCGGACGCGTCCGCGCTGATGATGAACGTGATGGCGCCGGGAAGGGCGCGAGACAGGTTCTCGACGCTTGCGGGCACGACGTCGGCGCGTCCGGCCATCGTCCCCTTGTCGGCGTTCGCGATGTCCTCGGGCAGCGGTGCCGTCACGATTCCGAGGCGCTCGGCGAGTTGGCCCTGCGCCGACACGGCGGTGAAGATCCGTGAGTCCTGCGGGGAGTTGTAGGTGAGGATGTTGGCCTCGCTGGACTCCGCGAGTGCGGGTGCGATCGCGGCGCGGGCCTCGTCGACCTTCGTGTCGAACTCGGCGATCAGTTCGGCGGCGCGGTCCTCGGCGCCGATGGCGTCGGCCAGCTGGGTGGTGATCTCCTGCCACGACTTGTCGGTGTAGTCGAAGACCAGGGTGGGAGCGATCCGGGACAGCACGTCGTAGCTGTCCTTCGTCGAGTCGGCACCGCTGGCGGAGACGACGATGAGATCGGGCGCTGCCGCGGTGATCCGCTCGACGTTGATCTCGCCCTGGTACAGCGTCTCGACGTCCCGCTCGGCGGCCACGTCGGCCCACTGCCGGAACAGGCCCTGCTCGTCGGTGGCCGAGTTGCCGCCGGAGCTCGGGGGCTGGGCGCCGGTCCCGACGAGCGGTGCGTCGAGGGCGAGCAGGGAGCCGGTGAGCGTGACACTCGTCGAGACGATCCGCTCCGGCCGGGTGTCGAGCGTGACCGGGCCGTCGGCGGTCTCGACGGTGCGCGGCCATTCACCCGACTGTGCCGATGTCGGGGACGTCTCCGCGGCGTCTTCGTCCGACGAGCACGCCACGGTGGCGGCGCCGATCGCAAGCGCGCCGAGCGCCACCGCGAACCGGGTGACGAGGCCTCGGCGACGAGGCATTCTCTGGGACAACGGAATCCTCCTGTAAGGCAACAGTGGTATGCGCTGTACCCTACTGTTAGGTGAGCGTTTCCTAAGTAGGGGGGTCCATGTGCTCGATGCGGAGCTGGTGGAGCGACGCCTGCGGGACGAAGGTTCCCCGCTGATCGATCCGGGACCGCCGGGCACGGTGACCGCCACGTTCGTGTACCGGGTCCCCGCCGATTCCGGTATCCGCCACGTCTACCTCGACGCCAACGGGATCACCGACCGGCACGACCCCGAGGCGCACGCGCTGAAACCGCTCGGGGACAGCGACCTCTGGGCCGTGTCCGTCCTGCTGCCCGAGGCATGGCGCGGCGGATACGGGTTCCTTCCGCGGACCGAACCCATCATGCGTCCGTCGGAGGGCGAGACCGAGTGGGAATGGTGGCGCGGTGTCCTCGGTGATCTGGTGACCGACCCCTGCAATCGGCTGCCGAGTTTCTCCTTCATGGGTCAGCGATCCCGCTCCGAAGCGGTGATGCCCGGCGCGCCGGCCCAGCGCTGGTGGGCGCACTCGGCCGGGCCGGCGCGCGGCACCACGACCGAGGTGACGCGTGAACTCGCCGGTGTGCGTCGCCGGATATGGCTTTACGAGCCTCCCGGACTCGCCGCGGCCGACCGTCCCGTCCTCGTGGTGTTCGACGGCAAGGTCGCGGCGGTGGAGATCCCGCACGCGCCGGCCTTCGACCTGCTCGCCGAACGCGGCGTGCGTGTTCCGCTGGTGGTGATGATCGACAGCATCGATCCCGCGACGCGATCACGCGAACTTCCCTGCAGCGCAGAATTTCTCGAAGCGCTCACCGGCGACCTCCTGCCGTGGCTGCGGGCGGAGTGGAATGCGACCGGCGCGGCGGATTCCGTCCTGGTGGGTGGATCGAGCTACGGCGGGCTCGCCGCCACCTACGCGGCGCTGCACGCTCCGCAGCATTTCGGTGGTGCGGTGAGCCTGTCCGGGTCGTTCTGGTGGCCGCGACCCGGTATGCCCGGGCAACCCGACGAGACGGCGCAGTCCGTACAGCGGCAACTCGACGACCTCGCGACGCACGGCTCGAGATTCTGGATGACCGCGGGCGAACTCGAACCGCGGCTGATCGAGGAGAATCGCGAGGTTCGGGACCTGTTGCGCGCGAAGGGCTTCGACGTCGACTATCGCGAGTTCTGTGGTGGCCACGACTACGCGCACTGGCGCGATGCGCTGGTGGCCGGGGCGGCGGCACTGCTGGGCCCTGCCGCCGCCCACGGACCGTTCCGCGGTTAGAGGATCTCGTAGATGGTGGCGTTGGCGGTGCCGCCGCCCTCGCACATGGTCTGCAGACCGTAGCGACCACCGGTGCGACGCAGGTGGTGGATCAGCGTCGCGGCCAGACGGCCACCGGAGCCGCCGAGCGGGTGACCGAGCGCGATCGCGCCGCCGAGCGGGTTCAGCTTCTCGATCGAGGCACCGGTCTCGCGCAGCCACGCCAGCGGCACCGACGCGAACGCCTCGTTCACCTCGAAGGCGTCGATGTCGTCGATCGTCAGACCCGACTTCTTCAGCGCCAGCGCGGTCGCCGGGATGGGGCCGGTGAGCATCTTGACCGGATCGTCGCCGGTCACGACGGCGGTGTGGACGCGCGCGAGCGGGGTGAGGCCCAGGGCCTTCGCCTTCTCCGAGGTGGTGACGAGGACGCCGGACGCGCCGTCGGAGATCTGCGAGGCGTTACCGGCGGTGACGACGCCGTTCTCGAGGAACGGAGCCTTGAGCCCGGCGAGCTTCTCGACGGTCGAACCGCGGCGCACGCCTTCGTCGGTGTCGATCACAGTTCCGTCGGGCAGGGTGACCGGGGCGGTCTCGTCGGCGAACAGGCCCTCGTCCTGCGCGCGGGCGGCGCGCTCGTGCGACTGCACCGAGTATTCGTCGAGTTCGGTGCGGGAAAGACCCCACTGCCGGGCGATGATCTCGGCGCCGACGCCCTGGTTGAAGCGGCCGTTGAAGCCGGGAGCGGTGAGCTCCTCGGAGTAGCGGTCGCGGGCCGGGCCGCCCATCGGGCCGGTGCCCTCGGGGGAGGACGAGCCGAGCGGGATCGCGGACATGATCTCGACGCCACCGGCGACGATGAGGTCGGCCTGGCCGGAGATCACGGCGGCCGCGGCGGTCGAGATGGCCTGCTGGGAGGAGCCGCACTGCCGGTCGATGGTGAAGCCGGGGACGGATTCGGGCCAGCCGGCGCCGAGCACGGCCATGCGGCCGATGTTGCCGGACTGCATGCCCACCGACTGGACGGTGCCCCAGTGCACGTCGTCGACGAGGGCGGGGTCGATTCCGGTCCGCTCCGCGATGGTGCGGAGGATGTGGGCGGAGAGCTCGACGGCGTGGACGCCGGACAGGCCGCCGCCGCGCTTGCCGATGGGGGTACGTACAGCCTCGACGATCACTGCATCGCGCATGTCTTCGGATCACTTCCTCTGGATGGAACTGCACAGTCCCGACGAAGTCTAATCCGGTAAATGAATACCCTGCCAAGCGGATGCTTGGTAAGGGCTACGGTTCAGGATGCCGGTCGTTCCGGCGCGCCCTTGACCAGCTGCATCACGGCCTTGCGGATCTCGTCCGGAATCGGTACCGGCCTGCGCGTGCGCGCGTCGACGTAGACGTGCACGAAACGCCCGGTCGCTGCCGGTGTCAGCGCGCCGTCCGGGCCCTCGCGGAAGATCGCCAGCTGGTAGGTGATGCTGCGTTTGCCGAGGCGGTCGACGTCGATGCCCACCTGCAATCGGTCGGGGAACGAGAGTTCCGCGATGTAGCGGCAGGAGGTTTCGGCGACCACACCGATGGCGTCGAGCTCGCGGATGTCCACGCCGGTCGTCGCCATGAGCCAGCCGTTGACCGCGGAATCGAAGTACGAGTAGTAGGTGACGTTGTTGACGTGGCCGTAGTGGTCGTTGTCCGCCCAACGTGTCTGCATCGGCCACAGCGCCGGGAAGCGGGCCGGGTCGGGCTGCGCGTCGGGAGTCGTCGGCTGGCGGTTGGTCACTAGATCATTGTGTCAGGAAGCATCGAACTTCACCTGAAGAGAGACCGTCGAGGCTTGCTCGGGCCGAATCGTTACCGCTCCACAACCTTTCCTGTACCTGAATTCGACTGTTCGAACGACAGGACCGCGCGCACCGCGAGACCCGCCACCAGCGCCCAGAAGGCCGCTCCGATGCCGAAGGCGCTCAGCCCCGACGCCGCGACCAGGAACGTCACGACCGCGGCTTCGCGACCGTCGGTGTCGCGCAACGAGGATGCGAGCGCGCTGCCCAAGGTGGACAGTAGTGCAAGCCCGGCAACCGTTTCGACGACCCCGGCCGGGGCGAGCGCCACCAGGGTCGCCACCGCGGTGGACAGCAGGGCGAGTGCCAGGTACGACCAGCCGGCTGTCCACGCCGCCACCCAGCGGCGGTTCGGGTCCGGGTCGGCCTCGGGCGCCGCTGACAGGGCCGCGCTGATCGCCGCCAGGTTGATGGCGTGCCCGCCGGAGGGGGCGCCGAGCACCGTTCCGAGTCCGGTCACCGCCATCGCTGCGCGCCAGGGCGTTCGGTAGCCGAACGACGAGAGCACCGCGGTTCCGGGGATGTTCTGCGAGGCCATCGTCACGATGTACAGCGGCAACGCGATGCCGAGCAGCGCCTGCCAGGTCCACGCCGGTGCGGTGAACGAGAGCGACGGCAGCAGATCCGTCGGCGCCGGACGAGTTCCCGAGCGCGCCAAGCCGATCGCGATCACGACCGCGGCCGCGGCGAATGCGGCCGGGACCGCCCACCGCGGGCGCAACCGCAGCACGATCAGCCAGGTCAGCGCGACGGGGGCGATCGCCGCGGGATCCGCTGCCAGCGAGGTCACCGGGGCCAGACACAACGGCACCAGGACGCCGGCGAGCATGGCCTGCGCCAGCGATGTCGGGATCGCCGCGATCAGGCGTCCCAGGTGCGGTGAGAGGCCGGTCAGCACAACGGCCAGCCCGACCACGACGAACGCGCCGACCGCGGCGGGCCAGCCCCCGGCGACCGCACCGGTCCCGGCGAGCAGGGCGGCGCCCGGCGTCGACCAGGCCAGGGTGATCGGGGTGCGGTAGCGCCGTGCCAGCCACAGGATGCCGACGCCCTGTGTCACGCACAGCGTGAGCAGGCCCGATGCGGCCTCCGGCCCCGATGCGCCCACTCCGTGCAGGCCGGTGAGCACGACCGCGAACGAACTGGTGAATCCGACCAGGGCCGTGACGATTCCGGCGCCGATCGGCTGGGAGAGCGGAACCGGTGTCTGCGAGTCGGTGGTCACCGACGGGATTCTGCCGCAGCCCGGGCCGCGGCGTCCGCTCGTGCACCGCCACGGCGGACAAATAGAGGCATTCTCGGTGCACATTTATTTTCTTAGGATTTTTAATTTAGTACTTGCTTAGGGTTCAGAAATTTGTATTTTTTTAGGATGCGTAAATTGACTGGATTCGCGACATCGGCCGTAGTTCTCGCACTCGGTTGTGCCCTGGTTGCTCCCGCCGCAGGCGCCGCGGATACGGGTGCCCCTGTCTCGTCGCAGTGCGTACCCGCGGCCTCCGGATTCGAACAGGCCCGCCTCGCCGAGGTCACCGATCCCGCCGGTATCGACTCGTTCGACGCCGCGCGCGACCGCATCGCGCGGCTGCGCGAGCTGCTCGTCCACAGTGGCGACTATCGCGGCACGTTCGTGCTGGCGTTCGACGAGATCCTCGAGCTGACCGGTCCGACGCTCAACGCCGGCAGCTACGACGACGAGCAGTGGGCGAGCGATCTTGCCGTCGAGGTCGTGCGCCTGTACGTCGCGAACCTGCACGAATACGTCACCGGCGGAACCCCGGCGCCGCACTGGGCCGACGCGTTCGCGCTCACCGAGCAGTGCGATCGCAGTCCCGGCCGGGTGCTGACCGCGGCGATCGTCGCGCATCTCGTCACCGACTTCCCCGAAGCGCTCGTCACCATCGGATCCGGTCCCGAACACACCCGCGATTTCTACACTTTCGGGAACGCCCTCGTCGCCGCCGCACCGCGCATCGCCGAAGAGTTCAAGGCCGTGTACGGCACCGACCTCGGACCGTTCTTCACCGGCTGGTTCGTCGGCGATCTGCTCGGCGCCGAGCGGACCACGACGTTGATGTTCCAATCCGCCCGGACGGTCGCGTGGGTCAACAACTTCGGTCTGCAGAATCCCACGACCCGCGACGCGACACGTGCCGAGATGCGGATCGCCACCGCCGTGGCCGGCGAGGTTCTCGATCTGCTCGAGGAGGCTCGGACGATCTGAATTCGGCCCTCCTCGTCCGTGGATCCGACTACGGTCGATGCCGTCGGCCCACGGAGCCGAGAAATTCTCCGCGAAGTGTCGATCGACGGCCGCGCTGCTCGACGTGTACGTGAACGGACCGGAGATGCGGTCCCGTGACGGAGGAGAACCTCATGAAGTACATGCTGATCCTGCGAGTCACCGACCAGGCGCTCGCAGCGTCGAAGGAAGCGGATTTCACGGAAATCGTCAACGCGATGGGGCGATACAACGAAGAGCTCATCAAGGCGGGTGTCATGCTCGCCGGGGAAGGGCTGTCCGACCCCGAGGACGGATTCGTCGTCGACTTCGACTCCGATCCTCCGCTCGTGTCGGACGGGCCCTACGGCGAGACGAAGGAACTGTTCTCCGGCTTCTGGATCATCCAGACCGCGACGAAGGAAGAGGCAGCCGAATGGGCCCGGCGCTGCCCCCTGGGCCCGGGCAGCAAACTGGAAGTGCGCAGGGTGAACGAGCTCGAGGACTTCGACCAGACCAACGAGTACATCCAGAAGGAAGCGGGCTGGCGCGAGCAGCTGGGCACGGACCGGCCGATCACCGGCTGAGCCCGTGGCCGAGAACGCCGACGCAGACAGCGCACGCCGGGCCGTCGAGGCGGTGTGGCGCATCGAATCGGCGAAAATCGTTGCAGCGCTGACCCGTATCGTCGGTGACCTCGATCTCGCCGAGGACCTCGCCGGCCAAGCGCTGCTCGAAGCCCTCGAGCAGTGGCCGGCCGGCGGGGTTCCCCGTAACCCCGCGGCCTGGCTGACCGCCGTCGCCAAACGCCGGGCGATCGACGGGTGGCGGCGCCGGGACCTGCTCGACGAGCGCTACGCGGCGATCGCGCGCGACCTCGACGCGTCGCGCTTCGACGACGAGGCCTGGGATCCCGATCGCATCGACGACGACGTGCTTCGGCTGATGTTCATCGCGTGCCACCCGGTCCTGGGCCGCAAAGCGCAGGTCGCGTTGACGCTCCGGGTGGTCGGCGGCCTGACCACCGAGGAGATCGCCCGCGCCTTCATGATCCCCACCGCGACGGTGCAGCAACGCATCGTTCGCGCCAAGAAGACCCTCACCGCGGCCAAGGTTCCGTTCGAGGTGCCGCCGCGTGCGGAGTTCGCGAACCGGCTGGGCGCCGTTCTCAATGTGCTCTACCTGGTGTTCAACGAGGGATACGCCGCGACCTCGGGGTCCGAATGGATGCGGACGGATCTCGGGGCCGAGGCGTTGCGGCTCGCCCGGATCCTCGCCGAGCTCGTGCCGCAGGAACCCGAAGCCCACGGGCTCGTCGCCCTGATGGAACTCACGGCGGCGCGATTCGGTGCCCGCACCACGCCGACGGGGGAACCGATCCTGCTGGCCGACCAGGACCGCACGCGCTGGGATCGCGCCCAGATCACCCGCGGCGTCGCGGCTCTCGCCCGGGCCGACGCGGTCGGCCGGGGTCGCGGACCGTACGCCCTGCAGGCGGCGATCGCCGAGTGTCACGCGCGCGCAGCAACTTTCGAGGACACCGATTGGGAGACGATCGTGCTTCTCTACGAGGCGCTCGGGCAGGTCGCGTCGTCGCCGGTGGTCGAACTCAACCGCGCCGCGGCCGTGTCCATGGCGTACGGCCCGGCGCCCGCGCTGGAATACGTCGACAAGCTCGTCGCCGACGGCGAACTCGCCGGCTACCACCTGTTGCCGAGCGTGCGCGGCGAGCTGCTCCGGCAGCTGGGCCGCATCGACGAAGCCCGCGCCGAGCTGCTCGAGGCTGCGCGGCTGACCGGCAACGAACGGGAGCGCGCCGTTCTGCTCGCGAAGGCCGAGGAACTGCGCGACCGGCCGTGAGCGGCAACGTCAGGAGCGGGAGAACTCCGACGCGCGGCGCACCTGGTCGGGTGTCGGGGTCACGCCCGTGTACAGCGCGAACTGCAGCGCCGCCTGCAGCGCGATCACCTCGGCGCCGGTGATGACCGTGTGACCGTGGGCGCGTCCCGCCCGGATCAGCGGTGTCTCGGGTGGCATCGCGACCACGTCGAAGACCACCGTCGCGGCCTCGACCGCGGCGGACGGGAACGGCAGCGCGTCGGCGTCGGGACCGCCCGCCATGCCGATCGGGGTCGCGTTGATCAGCGCGGCGGGGGAGGAGTCGCCGAGGCCGGCGCGCCACACGTATCCGTACCGGTCGGCGAGGGCGGTCCCGGCGGCCTCGTTCCGCGCGACGACGGTGACGTCGGTGAAGCCGTGTTCCCGGACCGCCGCGACCACCGCCTTGGCCATGCCGCCGCTGCCCGCGACCGCGACCGACAGAGCCGGATCGACGCCGTGGTCGCGGAGCAGGTCCAGCACCGCCTGGAAGTCGGTGTTGTAGGCGTGCAGCACCCCGTCCTCGTTGACGATGGTGTTGACCGAATCGATCGCGCGGGCCGACTCGTGCATCACGTCGACGAGCGGGATCACCTTCTCCTTGAACGGCATCGACACCCCCGCACCGCGGATACCGAGCCCGCGGATGCCCGTGACCGCGGCCTCGATGTCCGTGGGCGCGAACGCCTTGTACACGTAGTCCAGGCCGAGTTCGTCGTACAGGTAGTTGTGGAATCGGGTGCCGATGTTGCTGGGCCGGCCCGAGAGGGAGATGCACAGCCGGGTGTCCTTGTTGATCCGCGGAGCCATGACCTCCAACCTAAACCCGTCGCACACCGCCAGGTACTCCGTCCGCGCCGGAGATGACGATCGGTGTACAGAAATATCGGTACATCAACCGTCATAAGGGGCGCTTCCGACGCGGACGAATCGGGCATGCGCGACCGAGGGCGACGCGACGAACTCGACGCACTCGAAATCGGTGGTGAGCACATCGTCGTCGAACACGCGCTCGCCGCGGCCGAGCAGCACCGGCACGATCGCCAGGTGCATCTCGTCGACCAGCCCCGCGCGCAGATACTGCCGGACGGTCGCGGGACCGCCCCCGACCCGCACGTCCGCGCCGCCGGCGGCCTCGACGGCCTGTGCGAGCGCGTCCTCGATGCCGCCGGTGACGAAGTGGAAGACGGTGCCGCCGCCCAGGGTGATCGGATCGCGGGGATGGTGGGTGAGCACGAAGACCGGGTGGTGGAACGGTGGTTCGTCGCCCCACCAGCCCGACCACTGGTCGCTGTCCTCCCACCTTCCGCGGATGGGAGCGAACATGTTGCGGCCCATGATCGTTGCGCCGATCCCGTCGATCCCGCGGGCCATGAAGTCGTCGTCGATCCCGGTCTCTCCGCCGTCCTTCCCGAACGACCGGTGGAACGACCGGGTCTCGTGCACCCACCCGAGGATCCGTTCCCCGCCGATCCCGCCGGGGTTCTGCAGGCTCTGATCCGGCCCGGCGGAGCAACCGTCGACCGTGATCGCGAAATTCTGTACCCGAAGCCGTGCCATCGTCGAACTCCTTCGAATCGTCCGGTGGAAATCGTTCCCGTGTCACAGTGAAGTCGGAGACCGCGACGTCGTCCGGACATCGGCGAACAGAAATGCGCGATCCGCGATGTCCGGATCTGCTCCGCAGATCCGACTTCAGGGGTGAAGCCCCATCCGGGGGCACGGCAGAGGAGACGACCGTGAAATACATGCTGTTGATCTACAACCGTCCCGACTTCGTCGAGGACCTGAGCGACAACGCGCGGGAGGAACTGTTCGCGGAGGTCGACGCGATCATGGCCGAACTCACCGAATCCGGTGAACTCGTCGGCGGACAGGCATTGACCGACCCGTCGACGGCCCGCACCGTGCGGCAGGGGACGACCACCGCGCACACCGTCACCGACGGGCCGTTCATGGAGAGCAAGGAACAGTTCTGCGGCTACGTCGAGGTCGATGTCGACAGTCTGGACCGCGCCGTGGAGATCGCCGCGCGCTGGCCCGACGTGCGCTACGGCGGGGCGATGGAGGTCCGGGCCGTGATGCACGACGGCGGGGCCGAGATGTGAGCGACCCGCAGGACCTGCTGCGCACCCTCGCGCCGCAGGTCCTCGGGTACCTCGCGGCGCGGCACGGACAGTTCGACGCGTGCGAGGACGCGGTGCAGGAGGCGCTGCTCGCGGCGCACCGGCAGTGGCCGGCGGAGGGTGTGCCGTCGAATCCGCGCGGCTGGCTGATCACAGTCGCGCAGCGGCGGCTCACCGACGAGTGGCGCAGCGACAGTGCCCGCCGCGACCGCGAACATTCCTGGGCGGCAATGGAATCGGACCGGTCCGTCATCGATCTCGCCGACGTGGGGCACGACGGCGACGACACGTTGACGCTGCTGTTCCTGTGCTGCCATCCGGCGCTGTCACCGTCCTCACAGATCGCGCTGACCCTGCGCGCGGTCGGGGGGCTCGACACCGTGTCCATCGCGCGGGCGTTCCTGGTGCCGGAGGCGACGATGACCCGGCGCATCACCCGCGCCAAACAGGCGATCCGCGACGCCGGCGCGATCTTCACCCTGCCCGCTGCGGCCGACCGCGCCGCACGGTTGCAGGCGGTTCGCCACGTGCTCTATCTGATCTTCAACGAGGGCTACACCAGCTCCGGCGGACCCGACCTGACCTCCCACGAACTCAGCGCCGAAGCGATCCGCCTGACCCGGCTGCTGCACGCGCTGTTGCCGGAGGACGCCGACACCACCGGCCTGCTCGCGCTCATGCTGCTCACCGATGCCCACCGCGACGCCCGGACCGACCCGTCCGGCGCGCTGATTCCCCTCGCCGAACAGGACCGGACCCGCTGGGACCGGAAGCAGATCGACGAGGGAATCGCGCTGGTCACCGCCGCGCTCAGCGCCGCCCCGCCCGGGCCCTACCAACTGCAGGCCGCGATCGCCGCGGTGCACGCGGAGGCCGCCCGCGCCGAGGACACCGACTGGGCGCAGATCGTCGCGCTGTACCGGGTGCTGTCGCACGTCGCACCCAACCCGATGGTCACGGTGAACCGAGCGGCCGCCGTGGGCATGCTCGCCGGCCCCCGCGCCGGGCTGGATCTCCTCGCGACGGTGGCGGACGACCGGCGGCTCGCCGGCAACCATCGCGCGGTCGCGGTCCGGGCGCATCTGCTGGAGATGGCGGGTGAGGCGGCCGCGGCGCGCGCGGCGTACCTCGTCGCGGCCAGGCTGACGGCGAGCGTTCCGGAACAGCGCTACCTGCAGGGCCGTGCTGCGCGCCTGGCTCCGATCCGGAAGGACTCGGGATGACCGCGTCGGGCTGCAGCAGTGACAGGAGTGGTTGGCGGGGCCGAACTCGTGGCCGTCACGTGAAACAGACCGTGCGGGCCGAACCGGAGTGGGTTCGGCCCGCACGGTGAATGGCGAGGCGGCACTGAGCTATCGAGGTGGCGCTTTCGACGGGCGACGTGGCACTTGTCTCCGCCTGTACTGCGGTGGCAACGGATCCCGTCTGAGCGGCGGTGGTCTCACCGGTCGGGGTGCACGGTACGGCGTCGGATCTTCCATCCGTCCGCGGTCATCTCGATCTCGTCCTCCAGCACGGTGATTCGGTGGAGTCGAACCGAATCACCTGCGGGGGTGCCGACGATCTGCAGGTATGCCCGAGAGTGCAGTGCGCCCGGGCCTGCCGGTCGAACCTCCACCGTGCCGAGCACGTGACGCAGGACTTCGCCACGTGCTCGGCAATCGGCATGGAACCGTTCGGCGAACGCGACCAGCTCGTCGGCTCCGCGGGCGGGAGCGGGGTAGCTCGGCGAGAGGAATTCCCCGTCGACGGTGAAGGTGGCAGCCCAATCCTCGGCCCGACCGGAGTCGATGGCGTGACTTTGGCGTCCGTAGAGCTGGTGCACGGCGACGACGTCGTCCGTCGACACCTGGGACGGGCACGGGATCTGGGCGTTCATCCGAATTCTCCTTGTCGGTTTTCCTGCTCGTCGGCTGTGCGGTTCACAGAACGGTCAGCAGCAGCCACGCCAGCGGGGGACCGAGGAGAACCATGGTGCCGGCCCACAGCAGCATCGAGCGCAGCAACTTCGGACGAGCTTCGGGCTCGGCCGTCGCCAGAGCGAGGGCTCCGATGATGCCCAGCGGGCTCGCGTCGACGATCGTCGTGGACACGGTGACCGGGCCGACCACCGACAGGGTGCTCATGTCACCCGAGACGAGCGGCATAGCGAGCTGCAAGGTCGCACCGATGACGGTGATCGACGAGGCGAACGCCGAGATGATGCCGCTGAGCCAGGACAGGGCGAGGACGGCGCCGGACGCGGAGCCGATGCTGGACAGCGAGTCGTTGATCGCGTCGATCGTGCCGATCTCGGTCAGAACGCCGATGTAGATCAGGACACCGGCGAGCATCAGCATGACGCCCCAGGGCATGGTGTTGATGAAGGTGTTCTGCTTGCGCTCGAAGAGCAGCGTCAGCAGCAGACCCAGTGCCAACGCGCTGAACCCGATGTCCATGCCGAAACCGAGCGAGGCGACGAGCAAGGTGGCCAGCGCGATCAGCGTGGCGATCTGGTAGGTGTTCGGCCGTCCGTGTCCTGTGCCCCGGCCTGCAGCGGGGGACGGGCCGTCGAAGTCCGGAGTATCGGCGGAGCCACCGGCGGATCCGGACACCGGCCCGCCGCCCACCGTGGCCAACGCCGGCTGCGCCACCGACATCCGGCCGGCACGCACCAGCTTCGCACCACCGAACAGGAAGTAGGCGATGACCGCGACGAGACCGTTGATCGCCACATGGCTCACGAACAGCTGGAGGGTGATCGGCTCGAGTCCGGCTTCGGTGAGTTGCTTCGCGGTGAACACAGCCGGAGTCGCCAGCGGGCCGAAATTGCCGGCCAGGATGCCGTGCACGACCATGATCGTCACGAGGAACCGGCTGATGTCGTAGTCCCTGGCCAGTCGCATCGCAACCGGGATGACGAGAGCTGCCACGGCCGGCGGATAGGCACCGATCGCGGTCGCCGCGGCCGAGAGCACGAACAGCAGCGGAGGCACCAGCGCGATCGAGCCACGCAGCAGGCGCAGCAGCCCGTCGACGATGAAGTCCATCGTCTTGCTCGACTCGACCACGGCGAAGAAGTATGTGATGCCGATGATCAGGATGAAGGTTTCACTCGGGAACGAGTCTGCGACGACATCCAGCGAGATTCCGCTGAAGTATGCGATCGCGGTGCCGCCGACCAGGAGCAGCAGTCCCATGTTGATCGTCCACACCGATGCGACGATGAACGATCCGAGGAGTATCACCACGGAGGCGATTTGGAGGAAGGTCATGCGAAAGTCCACTTCGTTTAAAGGGGAAGGATGCGTTGGGCTTTCAAGGTGTTCGGTTCGTGTCGCGCCGTGGCGCGAAGAAGGTCTGTAAGCCCCGACAGTCTGTTCACGTGGTCGGCTGTACCTCCTGGCGGCCGAGATGTTGCCATGACTTCGGGGGTTCGAACGTGCTGGTTCTGGCCCGGGCGTACTGGTACGGCACATCGAGGTGATGGCCCAGAATTTCCGCCGCCGACCAGGTCCAGTGCGGATTGTGCAGGTGGCCTCGGCCGATTCCGACCAGGTCCACGCTGCCGTCCGCGACCAGCTCGTCGGCGAGGACCGGGCTGCTGATCAGACCGACTCCGATGACCGGGATGTTCACGTGCCGGCGAATGAGCCGTGCCGGCGGGATCTGGTAACCGGGACCGAGGGGGATGTCCCCGCGCGCGTTGCCACCACTGCTGACGTGGACGAAATCGGCCCCGCGCCGTTCGAGGTCGACGGCGAATCGGCATGCCTCCTCGGGAATGATGCCACCGTCGACCCAGTCGGTTCCATTGACGCGGACACCGAGAGCCACGGTCGACGGAACGGCCGCGCGCACCGCCTCGAAGACCCGCAGGGGGAAGCGCGCACGGTTGTCGTACCCGCCGCCGAACTCGTCGGTTCGCCGGTTCGCCAACGGGGACAGGAACGAGCTGAGCAGATATCCGTGTGCTCCGTGCAGCTCGATCAGGTCGAACCTGGCATCGACCGCTCGATTCGCGGCGGCGACGAAGTGCTCGACCACGCGGTCCATATCGTCCACGGTCAGTGGCATCGGAACAGGCCACCGCTCGGACACCGGGACGGCGCTCGGACCGATCGTCGGCCACCCCTCGGTCGCGTCCAGGGGGCCCGAGCCGCCGGTTCGTGGGCTGTGGCTGGAAGCCTTGCGACCGGCGTGCGACAGCTGGATACCGAGCCGGATCGGCGATTGGGATCGTACCGTTTTCACCAGTGCAGCCAGGGCTTCGGACTGGTCGTCGCGCCACAGGCCGAGGCAGTCCGGCGTAATCCGTCCTTCCTCGGAGACCGCGGTCGCTTCCATGATCAGTAGTGCTGCGCCGGACAGGGCCAGGCTGCCGATGTGGATCAGGTGCCAGTCGGTGGCCAGTCCGTCGCGGGCACTGTACTGACACATGGGAGGGATGACGATGCGGTTGGGCAGGGACAACGGACCGAGGTCGATGGGATCGAACAGATTCGGCATCGTCAGTCCTCTCTCATCAGCAGTGCGCAGCCGAGGCCGTAGGCGCCCATGCTGACTGCGGCGACGTCCGGCTCTCGGCCGACCTGCCGCGTTCCTCCACGTCCCCACAGCTGGACACAGGCCTCGTGGAGATGTCCCAGTCCGTGCAAACGCCCGGCCGAGAGCTGGCCGCCACCGGTGTTCATCGGTAGTTCTCCGTTCAGTCCGATATTCGTGCCACCTTCGACGAACGCCCCGACCTCGCCCTTGGCGCAGAAGCCCAGAGCCTCCAGCCAGTGCACCGTCAGGATGCTCATGCCGTCGTAGATCTGCGCCACGCGCACGTCGCGACGAGAAATCCGGGACCGATCCCAGAGCATCGCAGCCGCCTTCTCGGCCCCGAACGAGGTCAGGTCGCGAGGGTCGCGCAATCCGCCGGCCCCCATCGCGGTGCCGACGGCCTCGAAGCGTAGGGGTGGATTGGTCATGTGCCGGGCGTCGTCGAGCCGGGAGAGCACGAAAGCGACCGATCCGTCGACCGGGACGTCGCAATCGTAGAGGCGGAGGGGCCAGGACACGACGCGGCTGTCGAGGTAGTCGTCGAGCGTGAGCGGGTCGCGGTAGACAGCCGAGGGGTTGCCCGCCGCATTCGTACGGGCGTTCACGGCGATCGCACCGAGCTGCTCGTGGGTCAGCTTGTGCTCGTACATGTACCGCTGTGCGTAGGTCGCGTACCAAGGCACGGGGGATTCGACACCGTACGGTGCGGTCCATTCCCAGAAGCCGTGGATCTCCCCGGATGATCCGGCCCAACTCTGCGCCTGCTTGTCCAGCGCCCGGGACTGTGCCTCGGTCACGGTGCGGAAGACCAGGACGTGACGGGCGAGCCCTGCGGACAGTGCACCGATCGCATTGACGATCGCGCTGAACTGGCTCGGCGAGTCCAGGGCGGCGGCCGAGTACCAATTGACGTTCAGTCCCAGCGCAAGACGCAGGTCCTGTGCGCCGACGGGAGCGAACCCGCCGCCGGTGTTCGCGGCTCCCGGATAGGTCGAGATGCCGTCGATGTCGTCGACCGTGAGCCCGGCGTCGGTGATCGCGGTCAGGGCCGCGTCCACGGTCAGGGACAGGGCGCTCGCGGTGGTGCGGCGCCCCACCTCGGACAAACCGATACCGGTGATGGCTACATTTCGTTCGGCATGCACCGGCGTCACTCCTCGTCCGTGATCTCGAAAACGGGCAGCCACGCCTCACCCTGCTGCTGGAAGCGGGTGACGACGGGCTTGTCGGTGGGGTCGTCGATATCGGTGCCGCCGATCAGACCTCCGAAGACGTACAGGCCGGGTTGTTCGACCAGTTCGACGTATCCGACACGAAAAGGCACCGGCTGGCCGGGAAACCAGGGCTGCTCGTTGGTGGTCCACGATGCGACGCGGCCGTGTCCGCTGACAGCTTCGAATGCCAGATGCGTGCTGGTGCGACACAGTCGACAGACCGGACTCGGCGGGTGCTGCCAGTGGTTACACGCGGTGCAGTGCTGAATGCGCAACTCCCCGGCCGCTCCGCCGGTCCAGTAGTCCGCCGTATCCGCGGTGATTCCGGGTACGCGCCGGCCGTGGCTCCAGATCGTGCTGCTCATTGCGACCTCCGGTAGGGCTCCATCGCGGCGGCACTCGCGTATCGATCCCGCAGTTTGTACTTCTCGATCTTGTGGCTGGCGTTGCGGGGCAACGTGTCGACGGGCACGTAGAACTCCGGCCGCATGTAGCGGGGCAGTGCCTCCTCGCATTCCTTCTGCAGAGACGAGAGGGCCTCCGGGCTGCTGTCCTCGAGTTCGAGGAACAGCGCGATCTCGTCTTCCTCGAGCTCGGACGGAACCGCGATCGCGGCGACGTCGCGCACGCCGTCGATCTTCGAGACCATCCCTTCGAGTTCGAATGCCGAGATGTTCTCTCCGCGCCTGCGGATCACATCCTTGAGCCGATCCTCGAACCACATGTAACCGTCGGCGTCGATGCGGCACAGGTCGCCGGTGTGGAACCATCCGTTCCGCCGACTGAGCAAGGTGGCTTCCGGCATCCCGTAGTACCCGAGGGACTCGTTCCACGGAACGGCGGACCGGATGACCAGTTCCCCCTTCGTATCCGGGGAGACCTCGAGATCGTTGGTGTCCACGATCCTGGCCTCCATCCCGGGGCGGAGTCGACCGGCCGAGCCGAGTTTCTCCGGCGGATCGGCGAGGGTGTACGCATGGCTCGGCCCGTAGTCGGTGAGGCTGTATCCGGACGTGAAACGCAGTCCGAACCGACGTTCGAAGGCCGTGGCGTATGCGGGGATCGGCACCGTCATCACCATGCGCAGGGAGTTGTCCGAGTCCGTCGGCTGCGCATCCCGCTTCCACAGGATCGCGGCCATCGAACCGAGCAGGTTCGTGGCGGTGATGGAAGCATCGCGCACGTCGTCCCAGAACTTGGAGGCGGAGAACCTGCGTCGGAGAAAGACCTGCAGACCGGCACCGATCGCGCAGTGCAATGCGCCTTGAAAAGCGTTGACATGGAACAGCGGCAAGCAGATGTACACCCGATCGTCGGCGCGGTAGCCGAACGACACGGCGTGGCTGAAACCCCACAGCATCGCGCGGATGTGCGTCATCATCACGCCCTTCGACGGGCCTGTCGTCCCGGACGTGTAGTTGATGTAGCCCAGGCTCGTCGGGTCGACGGCATCGAGTGGCAGTGGCGCGGTGGAGTCGGCCTCCTGGCAGATCGTGGCGTGGGTGATTCCCTCGGCCTCGGTTTCGCTCCACGGACCTGTCAGTCCGATCGCCGCGATCCCGGCGTCCTGTGCGATGCGGGCCGACTCGTGGTTCGAGGCGTCGTGGACGAGCATCGACGCATCGGAATTGGTGAGGTAGTAGGCGAGAAGGTCGCCGGCGGCCTGGGTGTTGAGCGGCACTGCGACAGCCCCGAGACGGCTGAGCGCGATGTAGAAGAGGATGTGCTCGACGCTGTTGGGCAATTGCGCGGCGACGTGTGCGCCCCGGGACACTCCGCGGGCGGTGAGCCAGCGTGCGTACAGTTCGGCTTCCTCGACCAATCGGGTGTAGGTGTACTCGACACCGGTATCGAGGTCCGTCAGGAAGATTCGATCCGGATCCCGGCGCGCTCGCGTGGAGAGGGACTCGAAGAGAGTCAACTGGTGGAAGTCGAATCCCATTCGGAGACGGTCGAAGTCGGAGACCGATTCGGACAGCGTCACGAGGCTGCTCCTTCGAGTGCAGCGGCACGCAGGGTGTCCCGGGCAGCAGCGGTACGGCTGCCGTCCACACCGAGGGCAGACATCGAGTCGGACAGTTCGACGAACACGCGCTGCAGAGCCGAGTGCGGGCGATCGTCGGCGGGAGCGACCGAGGCGTGGTCCTGGACGTACACGATCCGATCGGGTCGGCCGGCCAGGGCATCGCCGGCCACGGTCAGTCCCAGGCGTTCGCGCACCGCATCGTCGGGCGCATATACGACATGCGTCGCCGCCGGCTCGGGGGTGTCGGTGGAGGGATACTTCGATCCCTCGTCGTGGAGCAGCAGCGCGGCGGTACCGGGGGCGTCGCTCGGGTCGGTGAGGCGTTCGATGCGGAAGTACCGCGGAGGCAGAAGCTCGGTGAGATACCGTTCCTCACCCGACTGCGTGGTCACGCGAAGCTCGCTGAGCGGGCGACCGACGACGCCGCTGTCCGCAGCGTCCACGGGGAAGTCCGAGATGTGTGCGGCGGCATGGCCGTCGATGAGTTCCCGCAGGGCAGGGGCCTCGGGAAGCAGAGACATCACCTCACGACGGAGTGTGCGGGAGGCTTCGTCGGCGCTGGTCATGAACAGGGACACCGGTGTCAGGGCGTCGAGGGTGCGGCTGACGACATGGGTCCGCTCGGCGGAATACTCGTCGAGTGGGGTGTCGTCGCCGGCCAGTGCGAAAGGCAGGCGCCAGGCCAGGGCATTGACGTCACCGAATCCCATGTTCAGGCCGCGTCCTCCGAAGATCGGGGACTGATGCGCGGCGTCCCCCGCGAACAGCACCCGGCCCTGCCGGTAGCGGGGAAGAGTGCGTCCCAGGGCCCGGTAGGTGGTGACCCACAGAATCGTCGGTTCCGCATCGATACCCATCATCGACAGGTGTTCGCGGACACGGGTTTCGGCTGTCTCGGGCGTGGCGGCCGCTTCGGGATCCGTGCCTTCGGGCACCTGGTAGTCGAGGCGCCAGACGTCGAACGGCTGCGAATGCAGGATCGCTACGGAATCGGGTGCGTAATCAGGTCCGATGAAGAGCCGGCGGCCCGGCTGCAGGTCGTGGTCCATGGAGAAGTCGCAGATGATGAACCGGGCATCGGCGCTGCGGCGAGGGACTACGTCCTCGTATCGAAGGCCGAGGAGGCGTCGGGTGACGCCCCGAGCCCCGTCGGCACCGATCACGTAGCGGGCTCGAAGTTGGTAGTTGCTCCCGTGCGCGTCGACGTCGATGCGCACCTCGTCACCGAGATCGTCTATGCCCGTAACGGTGTGGCCCCACCGGATCGCGTGAGGCGCACGGGCTCGGAGGTTGTCCAACAGCACGTGCTCCAGCCAGCATTGCTGCAGGAGCGCCAGCTGGGGAAAGCGCTCGTGCAGTTCGGTTTCGTACTCGGTACGCCACAGTTCGGTGCTGCCATGGAACACGATGCTGCGGCTGCGCGGCTGTGCGAGCTTCATGAAGTCCTCGCTCACACCGATGGTGTCGAGGAAATGCAGGCTCTCTCGATTGAGGGTGAGCGCGCGGCTTCCGTCCGAGAGTTGGGTACGGGCCTCGAGAACTACGGCGTCGATTCCCCGTCGCTGCAGTGCGATCGCCATGGCAAGACCGACCGGTCCTCCACCGATCACGGCCACGTCGTGAACTCGATCGCTCTCGGCGGTATCGGGGACCGGTGACGGATCGAATTGCTGCCATTCGTAATACATTGCGTGCTTCTTCCTCTTCGCGCGCCGGCTGGGGCGCACCGGCTTCCCGGACGGGGACTCGGTGGTGGGCGTCATGGCGCGACTTCACTGAGTCGCAGGTCACATAAAGTGATACGAGTCTGAATTACATGCATCCGGATGTCAAGGCGACCGAATGGGTGTCTGCATCCCTCGCTCTGCCGAGGCATGGGGAGTGATGGACTCTTTTAGCAGGTAATCGGCCCCAAATTGGCAGGTCGGCGGACGCCGCCCGGTAGCTCATCCGCTGGAACTGCGGCGGAATCAAGTTCGAACCCGAATCAGTTTCTGGTCATGCCGAACTACATGCGGCTAGTGTGTCCACGTGCCCAACGACTCATCGAACGTCCCCAACAGCGATGTGGCGGACTATTGGAGCCTGGTCGACCGTGCGCAGGGGCTGATCCCCAGCCACGTCGATGGTGTGGACATGGAGGCCAGCCGCCTCGTCATGTCGCTGAACCGGGCCACCCGGACCGTGATCTACGACCTCGAGGTCCAGACACTGCGACCGCTTCATCAAACGGACTCGACATTCCGAGTGCTGTTCGTCCTGTGGGTGGCGGGACCGCTGAGTCCGCACATGGTGGCGAGTTTGTCCTCGATGCCCAGGCCGACGGTGTCCAGTCTGGTGGCCAGTTTGCGCAAAGCCGGCCTGATCGATCGGCAGGACGATCCTGAAGACGGGCGGGGTGCGACGCTCAGCCTGACCTCCGAAGGCACTGCGGTCATCACGAAGGCATTCGCAGATCACAATCGGCGCGAACACGAGTGGGCATCTCTGCTCACGCCGATCGAACGCCAGCTCCTGATCATGCTGTTGGAAAAGCTGATGAACGGTCGTCGGGACATCGGGGCAGTCGAGCGGCACTGAAGACGGTTGTATACCGTACGTCGACCCCGTGGACAGCTCGAACTCGATCGCTCGGCGGCGTGTGTGTCCTACCGGCGATCACGGCACATTCGGCGTCATCGGCGAGAGCTGATTCGCGTCGGGGCAGGTTGCGGCCGCGTCGGTGAGCGCGCGGTGGTCGGCCGCGGTCACCGGCAGTCCGTACCGCACCGCGACCGTCAGATACTTGCCCGCGAACCAGCAGCGGGTGCTCGACGCGGGCGGCAGCCAGTCGGCGGGAGTGCGGTCGCGTTTGTCCTCGTTGGCCTCGCCGTCCACGGCGACGAGGTTGAAGTCGATGTCGTTGGCGAACTGCCGGCGCAGCTGCGGTGGCCACGTCGCGGCGCCGAGATCCCACGCCGCTGCCAAGGGAAATATGTGGTCGACGTGCACCGCACGGGCGTCGCTGCGCCGGAACAGGATTCGCTCTCCCGTGTACGGGTCGTCGAGGGTTCCGGACAGCACGACGCACTCGCCGGTGCCGGGACGGAACGTCGTTTCGCGCAGGTCGCGCGCGAGCACGTTGTTGCGGGTGTCGCAGCCGTCGTGCCCACCCCGACCGGGATGGTCGTCCGACCAGGCCGGCCCGAAGACGCACACCTCGCCGGTGTCGCAGCCACGCTGATATCCCGGCACGTGCGGGCGCCGGAACACCACCTCGACGCCGGCGAGCAACCGCCCGAGGTCTTCGCGGGACGGGCTGCCGGGCGCGGCCGGCCCCGTGGGTCCGGTTCGTTCCCACCCCAACGACGCGACGATCGCGACCGCCACCACCACGACCCAGATGCCCTTGCCCCCGCGCACCGGACGATCGTCGCAGCGGGCACCGACAACGATCAGTTGCTCATCCGTCGACCGTCAGCGGAAACCGGGCGGCGTGGATGGACGAGACCGTCCGGCCGTCGTGCCCGATGATCCACGAGCCTCCGCTCTGCTTGCACTGGGCGATCCGGTCGAACACGGTGAGCAGGAAGAAGATCGCCTGCTCGGGACTCGCGGTCGCGGCGAGGCGATGGGATTCGCCGTGCTTGGTGCCGTCGAGCCACACCCCGCACTGGCCGTCCAGCCGCAGGGTGGTGACATGACCGGAATCGACGAACGCGTACTTGACCTGTTCCCAGGGGGTGTTGGAGCTGTAGGTCTGCTCGAGGACCTGGATCAGAATCGTCATGGCGGACTCCTGGTGAGGGACCTGGTCACCAGTGTCCCAGTGTCGTTCCCGCTGCGCGTCCGATCCGCGGGTGCGCTCAGCGAACCACGATGACGACCTTGCCGCGGGCGTGGCCGCCTTCGACGACGGCGAGCGCCGCACCGGCCTCCCGCAGCGGGAACGTCCGCTCGATGTGCGGGTCCACGGTGCCGTCCGCGACGAGAGCCGCAACGGCCGCGAACACCTCGGTGGTGCGCCGCCGCTCCACTCCGGAACCACCCAGTTCCGCTGCTCCGGCCGGATCGGCGACGCTGACGATGCGGGCTCCGGGAGCGGCTGCGGCGAACGTCCGGAGGGTCGCGCCGCCGACCAGGTCGACGATCGCGGTGATGTCGGAAGCGGCGGCGGAAACACGGTCGGCCGCGTCGTCGCCGGATTCGATCCAGGTGGCGCCGTTGCCTTCCACCAGGTCCCGTTTGCCGGCCGACGCGACCCCGAGCACGGTCGCGCCGCGTGTCCGCGCGAGCTGGGTCGCGGCGGATCCGACACCCCCGCCGGCGCCGATCACGAGCACGGTGTCCTCCTCCGAGATCGCGAGCGCGTCGACGATGTCGAACGCGGTGCCCAGGGCCACTGGGACGGTCGCGGCGGCGGCGAAACCCACCTGCTCAGGTTTGTGGGCGGCGCTGTGCGCGTTGAGCAGCGTGTACTCGGCGTATCCACCGAACCCGGTCGCGGTCGCGCCGAACACCGCGTCCCCGACCGCGAAGCCGTCGACGCGGTCGCCGACAGCGGTGACGACACCGGACACCTCCCGGCCCAGCACGGCCGGCAGCGTGACCGGCACCGTGTCCTTGCGGGTGCCCGCCCGGACCTTCCAATCAGCCGGATTCACGCCCGCCGCGTGCACCGCCACCAGCAACTGCCCGGGACCCGGTACGGGGACGTCGGGGTCGAGGAACTGCTGGGTTTCGGGGCCGCCGTATTCGGCGAAACCGTAGGCGAGGGGCATGCGCTCAGCCTAGGGCGGCTCCGCCGCCGGTGTGTCTTTGTGGCGGCCCTGACCGCCACAAAGACACACCGGCGCCGGAGGCGCACTCGCCTGGCACCATGGTGGGCATGTTGCACGGGGTCTGGTCACCGGGATCGGGTCTGTTGTTGTGGCGCGACCCCTCGGCCCCGCCCGACGACGACGTGCTGCCGTCGGCGCTGCGGCGCTGGATCGACCGCCCGTTCCGGCATCGCGTCGAGCTGACCTTGCCCGGGGACGAGGAGTCGCGCACCCTGCCCGCGGTCGCCGTGGCACCTCCGGATGCTGCCCAGCTCCTGCTGGATCTGCCGCGCCGGCCCGACGGCGTGTCGGGGGACCTGCGTTTCCTCGCGCACGTCGCCCGAGGCATCGAACGCTGGGCCCAGGCAGGCCGCGTCGCACCGCAGATGCATCGCGCCGAGAAACAGTGGTGGGTGCGCTGGCAGCTGCTCGGCGGGGAACGGACCCGCGCGTGGAAGGCCGAACTGGTCGCCGCGATGCCGCCGGTGCAGCGGCAGCTGGGCAATCCGTCGCGGCTGCTCGAGAACCTGTGCACCGAGCTCACCGACCCGATCACCCGGGCGATGCTCGGGTCCGGCACCTCGCTGCATCCGCTGATCGCGGCGCTGACCGAGGGCACGCCGCACCACGCCGGCACCCAGCGCATGGCCGACGCGCTCGACGAGTGGCGCGCGAGCCTGTCCGGCAACGAACCCGACCTGGTGCTGCGGCTCGTCGAACCCGACGAGGCCGATGATCCCGCGGACGCCCTGTGGCGGCTCGAGGTGTGCCTGCGATCGGAGGGTCAGGCCCCGGCACCGGTGCCGATCGGCGGCACCGACGCGGAACTGCTGCAGATCGGCATCCGCAAGCTCGGCGCCGCGCTGAAGGCCTACCCGCGGCTGCAGGACGTGCCCCGCGACCCCGACAGCCTGGATCTGCTGCTGCCCACGCCCGTCGTCGTCGATCTCGTCGAGCACGGCGCGCGTGCCCTGCAGGACGCCGGGGTGGCCCTGCTGCTCCCGCGCGCGTGGGCGACGGTCGAACCGTCGCTGCGGCTGCGTGTCGAGTCCGCCGCCGCCCCGGTCGCGGCCGAGGAGAGCGCGGTCGGCATGAACGCGATCGTCTCGTACGAATGGCAGCTCGCGGTGGGCGACATGCTGCTCAGCGCGGCCGAGATGGAACAGCTCGTCGCCGCCAACAGCGACCTGGTCAAGTTGCGCGGCAAGTGGGTCAAGGCGGACGCCGCCGCACTGGCCCAGGCCGCCCGCTACGTGACCCGCAATTCCGGACAGGACACCACCCTCGGCTCGTTGTTCGCGCAGTTCACAGGCGACGACGTGCCGCCCGCCGAGGTCACCGACATCAGCGCCTCCGGGTGGGTCGCGACCCTGCTCGACGGGCAGGCGCACCCGGAACCGGTCCCGGCCCCGCCCGGCCTGCACGCGACCCTGCGGCCCTACCAGCAGCGCGGCCTGGACTGGCTGGCGTTCATGAGCGGGCTCGGGCTCGGTGCGGTGCTCGCCGACGACATGGGCCTGGGCAAGACCGTGCAGGTGCTGGCGTTGCTGGTGCACGAACGCACCCGCGGCCCGGTCCGGCCGACGCTGCTGGTGTGCCCGATGTCGGTGGTCGGCAACTGGCAGCGCGAGGCCGCGAAATTCGCGCCCGGCCTGCGCGTCCACGTCCACCACGGGTCGGGCCGGTTGCGTGACGACGACCTGGCCGCGGTGGTCGACGACAGCGACCTGGTCATCACCACCTACGCGATCGTCGCCCGCGACCTGGCGCACGTGCGGGCTCTGACCTGGCATCGGGTGGTGCTCGACGAGGCGCAGCACGTGAAGAACGCGAATACCGCGCAGTCGCGCGCGGTGCGGTCGGTTGCGGCCTCGCATCGCATCGCGTTGACCGGCACACCCGTGGAGAACCGGCTCGAAGAACTGCGGTCGATCCTCGACTTCGCGAATCCGCGGCTGCTGGGGTCGCCCGCGTCGTTCCGTGCCCGGTTCGCGGTGCCCATCGAACGCGAACGCGACGTGGCGGCCGCGGCCCGGCTGCGGGCGCTGACCGCCCCGTTCGTGCTGCGGCGCGTCAAGACCGACCCGGACGTGATCGCCGACCTGCCGGAGAAGTTCGAGCAGACCGTGCGCGCGAACCTCACCGCGGAGCAGGCCGCGCTGTACCGGGCGGTCGTCGACGACATGATGCGCAAGATCAAGGAGAAGGAGGGGATGGCCCGCAAGGGCGCGGTCCTCGCGGCGCTGACCCGGCTCAAGCAGGTGTGCAACCATCCGGCGCACTATCTCGCCGACGGATCGCCGGTGCTGCGCCGCGGCCGTCACCGCTCCGGCAAGCTCGGCTTGGTCGAGGACATCGTCGAATCGGTGCTCGCCGACGGCGAGAAGGTCCTGCTGTTCACCCAGTTCCGCGAGTTCGGGGAGCTCATCGCCCCCTATCTCGCCGAGCGGTTCTCCACGCAGGTGCCCTTCCTGCACGGCGGGGTGTCCAAGACCCGCCGCGACGCGATGGTCACCGGGTTCCAGGAGCCGGACGGGCCGCCGATCATGCTGCTCTCGCTCAAGGCCGGTGGAACCGGACTCAACCTGACCGCGGCCAATCACGTTGTGCACCTGGATCGATGGTGGAATCCCGCGGTGGAGAACCAGGCCACCGACCGGGCGTTCCGGATCGGCCAGCGGCGCGACGTGCAGGTGCGCAAGCTCGTCTGCGTCGGCACCGTCGAGGAACGGATCGACGAGATGCTCACCGGCAAACAGGAACTCGCGGATCTCGCGGTCGGCGTGGGGGAGAACTGGATCACCGAGCTGTCCACCGACCAGCTCCACGCCCTGTTGACCCTGAGCGACGACGCGGTGGGTGAATGACCATGGCGCGAAACAATTTCCGCAGATACGGCACACCGATCCGCGTCGACGGCGGTATCGAGGCCCGCACCAAACGCGGCGCGATCGGGCGCAGCTGGTGGTCGAAGGAACTGATCGGTGCGATGGAGCAGGTCGCCGACAAGGGCCGGCTGACCCGCGGCCGCACCTACGCGCGCTCGGGGCAGGTGCTCTCGATGCGGCTCGAACCGGGCGCGGTCGTCGGCGACGTGCAGGGCAGCCAGCTGCGCCCGTTCACCGCGACCGTCACGGTCCGCACCCTCGACGAGGAGGCGATCGCCGAACTGGTCGCACAGGTGCGTTCGGCGCCCGGGATGCTCGCGCGGCTCGCGGCCGGGGCGCTGCCGGAGGAGCTGGGGCCGCTGCTGCTGCCGCGCCGCGCCGGTGAACTCGACTTCGACTGCACGTGCCCCGACGACGGCTGGCCCTGCAAGCACGCCGCGGCCGTGGCGTATCTGCTGGCCGAGCACGTCGACGAGCACCCGCTGGCCGTGCTCACCCTCCGGGGCGTGGGTCTCGAGCGGCTGATCGGCGAGGTCGATGCGTCGGAGCCCCCGGTCGACGACTTCTACGGCGACGACACGGAACTGCCGGAACTGCCGATGGAGCGGTTCCGCCCGGCGCTCGAGGATCTGGACCCGATGCTGCTGCGGCGTGCGCTGCGCGCGGGCGGCACGGACGAGGCCGTCGTCATCCGCGCGGTGTCCGACCTGGAGGATCTGTACCGCCGCCTGCGGTGACGCGGCGTTCCCTGGGGGTGACGCGGCGTCGCGGGGGGACCGCCGGGATGTGACGGTAGACATACATGGACTTCCAACTATAGGATGGACACAGACTTCGAGGGGCCCGCTTTCGGCGCCCTGTGTCCGAACCGTCGATCAGCAAAGGACTCGCGACAATGAGCATTCGTGAACTCACCCACTTCATCGGCGGCGAGCACGTCGCCGGGACGTCCGGGCGATTCGGGGACGTCTTCGACCCCAACACCGGCGCGGTGCAGGCACGCGTCCCGCTCGCCACCCAGAGCGAGGTCGAGGCCGCCATCGCCAACGCCGAAGAGGCCCAGAAGGAATGGGCGTCGTGGAACCCGCAGAAGCGCGTCCGGGTGCTGATGCGGTTCCTGCAGCTCGCGCAGGACAACATGGACGAACTCGCGCGGCTGCTGTCGAGCGAGCACGGCAAGACCATCCCCGACGCCAAGGGTGACGTCCAGCGCGGCCTCGAGGTCGTCGAGGTCGCTCTCGGCGCCCCGCACCTGCTCAAGGGTGAATACACCGAGTCCGCCGGCACCGGCATCGACGTCTACTCGATGCGCCAGCCCCTCGGTGTCGTCGCCGGCATCACCCCGTTCAACTTCCCCGCGATGATCCCGCTGTGGAAGGCCGCCCCGGCCCTCGCCTGCGGCAACGCGTTCGTCCTCAAGCCGTCCGAGCGCGACCCCTCGGTGCCGCTGCGCCTCGCGGAGCTGTTCATCGAGGCCGGCCTGCCCGCCGGTGTCTTCAACGTCGTCAACGGCGACAAGGAATCCGTCGACGTCCTGCTCAACGATCCGCGTGTCAAGGCCCTCGGCTTCGTCGGCTCGACCCCGATCGCGCAGTACATCTACGAGACCGCCGCGAAGAACGGCAAGCGCGCGCAGTGCTTCGGCGGCGCGAAGAACCACGCGATCATCATGCCCGACGCCGACCTCGACCAGGTCGCGGACGCACTCGTCGGTGCCGCCTACGGCTCGGCCGGTGAGCGCTGCATGGCGCTGTCCGTCGCCGTCCCGGTCGGCGAGGAGACCGCCGACCGCCTCGTCGCCAAGCTCCAGGACCGCATCGCCGAGCTGCGCATCGGCACCAGCTTCGACGAGAAGGCCGACTTCGGTCCGCTCGTGACCGCCGCCGCCCGCGACCGCGTCCACGACTACATCGCCAAGGGTGTCGAGGAAGGCGCCGAGCTCGTCGTCGACGGCCGCGGCTTCGTCCTCGAGGGCAACGAGAACGGCTTCTTCTCCGGCGCGACCCTGTTCGACAAGGTCACCACCGACATGTCGATCTACCGCGAGGAGATCTTCGGCCCGGTGCTCACCGTCGTGCGCGCCCGCGACTACGAGGACGCGCTGCGTCTGCCGACCGAGCACGAGTACGGCAACGGCGTCGCCATCTTCACCCGCGACGGTGACACCGCCCGCGACTTCGCCACCCGCGTCCAGGTCGGCATGGTCGGCGTCAACGTCCCGATCCCGGTCCCGATCGCCTACTACACCTTCGGCGGCTGGAAGGCCTCCGGCTTCGGCGACCTCAACCAGCACGGCCCCGACGCCTTTCGCTTCTACACCAAGACCAAGACGATCACGCAGCGCTGGCCGTCCGGCGTCAAGGAGGGCGACCTCGAGGGTGCCCACGTGAGCGACACCGACCACTTCGTCATCCCCACGATGGACTGAGCGCCTCGGACCGGACCGGACGACAGACCCCAGACAGGATCAGCATGTTCACCCTCACCGACGACGACCGGGCGATCCGCGACACCGCCCGCGACTTCGCCACCGAGTACCTGGCACCGAACGCAGTGGAATGGGACCAGGCCAAGCATTTCCCGGTCGACGTGATGCGCAAGGCCGCGGCACTCGGCATGGGCGGCATCTACGTCCGCGAGGACGTGGGCGGCTCCGGACTGCGTCGACTCGACTCGGTGCGGATCTTCGAGGAACTCGCCAAGGGCTGCCCGTCGATCGCCGCGTACATGTCCATCCACAACATGGTCACGTGGATGATCGACAAGTTCGGCAACGACGATCAGCGGCGTCGCTGGGTGCCGGGGCTGTGCTCGATGGAACAGTTCGGCAGCTACTGCCTCACCGAACCGGGCGCAGGCTCGGACGCGGCGGCCTTGAGCACCAAGGCCGTCCGCGACGGTGACGACTACGTGCTGACCGGCGTCAAGCAGTTCATCTCCGGCGCCGGCACGTCCGACGTGTACGTCGTGATGGCGCGGACCGGCGAACCCGGCCCGCGCGGCATCTCGGCGTTCATCGTCCCGAAGGACACGCCGGGTCTGTCGTTCGGCGCGAACGAGAAGAAGATGGGCTGGAACGCCCAGCCCACCCGCCAGGTCATCCTCGAAGGCGCGCGGGTACCGGCGGAGAACCTGCTCGGCGCCGAGGGCGGCGGCTTCCGCATCGCGATGCAGGGCCTCAACGGCGGCCGTCTCAACATCGCCGCGTGCTCGGTCGGCGGCGGCCAGACCGCCCTCGACCGGACCGTCGCCTACCTCGCCGAACGCAAGGCGTTCGGCGACCGGCTCCTCGACTCCCCGGCGCTGCAGTTCCGCCTCGCGGACATGCGCACCGAACTCGAGGCTGCCCGGACGCTGCTGTGGCGGGCGGCGGACGCGCTCGACCGGGGTGCCGACGACGTCGTCGAACTGTGCGCGATGGCAAAGCGTTTCGCGACCGACGCCGGTTTCGAGGCCGCGAACGAGGCGCTGCAGCTGCACGGTGGCTACGGCTATCTCGCCGAGTACGGTATCGAGAAGATCGTGCGGGATCTGCGTGTGCACCAGATCCTGGAAGGAACCAACGAGATCATGCGGGTGGTCGTCGCGCGCAGCGTGGTGGCCGCGGCGCAGACAGGAGCGGCATGACCGGGCAGGAACCGGAAGTTCTCGTCGAGGTGTCGAACGGCGTCGGCCGTCTGACCCTCAATCGCCCCAAGGCGATCAACGCTCTCAACCACGGCATGGTCCGTACCATCGCCGACAATCTCTCCGCATGGGCCGACGACGACTCGATCCGGGCCGTCGTCGTGTCCGGGGCGGGGGAGCGGGGGCTGTGCGCCGGCGGCGACATCGTCTCGATCTACCACGACGCCAAGGACGGCGGCACCGGATCGCAGGAGTTCTGGCGCGACGAGTACATCCTCAACGCCGCGATCGGCCGCTACCCGAAGCCCTACGTGGCGATCATGGACGGCATCGTGATGGGCGGCGGCGTCGGCATCTCCGCCCACGGCAACGTGCGGATCGTCACCGAACGCTCCACCATCGCCATGCCCGAGGTCGGCATCGGCTTCGTCCCCGACGTCGGCGGCACCTACCTGCTCTCGCGTGCCCCCGGCGAACTCGGCACCCACATCGCGCTCACCACCGGCCGGCTGAAGGCGGGCGACGCGATCGCCCTCGGCTTCGCCGACCACTTCGTCCCGTCCGAGTCGCTCGACAAGTTCGTCGCCGCGATCGGAAGCGCCGGGCTCGACGACGCGATCGCCGAATACTCCCGGCCCGCACCGGAATCCGAACTGCTCGCACAGCAGTCGTGGATCGACGCCGCCTACTCCGCGGACACCGTCGAGGAGATCGTCGAACGCCTGCAGGCCTCCGACCTTCCCGAAGCGCAGGCCACCGCCGAGCAGATCCTCGGCAAGTCGCCGGTCGCGCTGAAGGTCACGCTGCGCTCGCTGCGGCGGGCCCGGCAGGCCGGCAGCCTCGAGCAGGTGCTCGACGAGGAATACCGGGTGTCGCTCGCGTCGCTGAAGTCGCACGACCTCGTCGAGGGCATCCGCGCCCAGGTCGTCGACAAGGACCGCAACCCGCAGTGGTCGCCGGCAACCCTCGCCGACGTGACCGCCGCCGACGTCGATGCCTACTTCCAGCCGCTCGGCGAGCTCGAACTCGGCCTCGCCGCCTCCCAAGGAGAATGACATGAGTGCTCTCCCCACCGTCGCGTTCCTCGGTCTCGGCCACATGGGCGGGCCGATGGCCGCGAATCTCGTCAAGGCCGGCTACTCGGTCACCGGGTTCGACCCGGTACCCGCAGCCCAGGAACAGGCGACCAAGGACGGCGTGACCGTCGTGGCCTCCGCCGTCGAGGCCGTGCGCGACGCCGACGTCGTCATCACCATGCTGCCCAACGGCAAGCTCGTGCTCGATCTCTACGACGAGATCCTGCCCGCCGCCAAGCCGAACACCCTGTTCATCGACAGCTCCACCATCGACGTCGCCGACGCCCGCGAAGCGGCCGAACGCGCCCACAAGGCCGGACACCGCGCCATCGACGCCCCCGTCTCCGGCGGTGTGGCGGGTGCCGCCGCCGGCACGCTGGCGTTCATGGTCGGCGGTTCCGAGGAGGACTTCGCCACCGCGCAGCCGCTGCTCGACGTCATGGGCAAGAAGGTCGTGCACTGCGGCGGCTCCGGCGTCGGACAGGCCGCGAAGATCTGCAACAACATGATCCTCGGCGTGTCGATGATCGCGATCAGCGAGGCGTTCGTGCTCGGCGAGAAGCTGGGCCTGAGCAACCAGGCGCTGTTCGACGTCGCGTCCAACGCATCCGGCCAGTGCTGGGCGCTGACCAGCAATTGCCCGGTCCCCGGACCGGTCCCGACGACCCCGGCGAACAACGACTACCAGCCGGGCTTCGCGGCAGCTCTCATGGACAAGGACCTCGGGCTGGCCGCGAACGCGCTGCGGGCCAACGGAGTGGAGGGCGAACTCGGGCTGCGCGCGGCCGAGCTCTACCATCGGTTCAACACCGGTGGCGGTGGCGGACTCGACTTCTCCGCCATCATCACCGACATCCGTGCCCGTTCGAATGCAGAGGACAACCAGTGACCGATTTCGAGACCATCCTGCTCGACCGCAAGGGTCGCGTGGGACTCATCACGCTCAACCGGCCCAAGGCGCTCAACGCGCTCAACAGCCAGCTGATGCGCGAAGTGGTCGCGGCCGTCGAGGAACTCGACGCCGACCGCGAGATCGGCGCGATCGTCATCACCGGCTCGGAGAAGGCGTTCGCCGCCGGCGCCGACATCAAGGAGATGGCGCCGAAGACCTACTCCGAGGCGTACGGCGAGGACTTCTTCTCCGACTGGGACAAGATCTCGTCCGCCCGCACCCCGATCATCGCCGCGGTCTCCGGCTACGCGCTGGGCGGCGGCTGTGAGCTGGCGATGCTGTGCGACTTCATCATTGCGTCGGACACCGCGAAGTTCGGGCAGCCCGAGATCAAGCTGGGCGTCATCCCGGGCATCGGCGGTTCGCAGCGCCTGACCCGCGCCGTCGGCAAGGCGAAGGCCATGGACATGTGCCTGACCGGACGCAACATGGACGCCGAGGAAGCCGAACGCGCCGGCCTGGTTTCGCGTATCGTGCCGGCCGCCGAGCTGCTCGACGTCGCGCTCGAGACCGCCACCACCATCGCGTCGATGTCGCTGTCCGCGGCCATCATGGCGAAGGAAGCGGTCAACCGCGCGTTCGAGACGACCCTCGCCGAGGGCGTGAAGTTCGAACGGCGCCTGTTCCATTCGACGTTCGCCACCGCCGACCAGAAGGAAGGCATGGCCGCGTTCATCGAGAAGCGCGCGCCGGAATTCAAGCACGCCTGAGCGTGATACGACTGCAGGGCCGACCCGGAAGGGGCGGCCCTGCAGTCGTTTTCGTGATCGGAGGTGGCGCCGTCACCACTTGGTCGGCGCACCCCCGGTGTCGAAGTCCCCGGCGTCGTGCCGCATCCCGGCCAGGATGCGCAGCAGCGGCTCGAGCTGATCGTCGGGAATGCCGGGTCGCGAGAACACCTCGGTGTTGAGCTTCTCGGTCGCGGCGATCGCCAGCGCGCGACCTTCGTCGGTGAGTTCGACCAGCGTCGCGCGGCGGTCGCTCGGGTGCGGGGTCCGGCGCACCAGCCCCGCCGATTCGAGCCGGTCCACCGCGTTGGTGACGCTGGTCGGGTGCACCTGCAGCCGCGCGCTGGCCTTGGCCATCGGCAGGGCGCCCTGGCGCGTGAAGTGCAGCAACGTCAGCAGTTCGTATCGCGCGAAGGTGAGGCCGAACGGTTTGAGCACCTCTTCGACCCGCGCCATGAGGATCTGCTGGGCCCGCATCAGCGACGTCACCACGGCCATGCCGTCCGCGACCTCACCCCAGCCGTGGTCGATCCACTGGCGGTGGGCTTCGGCGATGGGGTCGAGCGGTAGCGGTGCAGGCATACGTCGATCATCCCACGACGGAACGCCTCAGCGGATAGCGGACACCGTCCGAAATCGATTCCGCGGGTGTCGCGGACGGTGATTTCGGGGCAGTGACGGCTCGAACGGCCGGCACCGGGACCCGAAACGGCCGCTGTTCCGACGGTGATCACCAACCATGGGGTGCCACCGCATGTTTCGTGCCCGCGGATGGTCAGCGGAAGGCGTAGTCGGGAAAGCGTTCGTCGACGTCTTCGACGGTGAGCCCGAACTCCGCGAGGGTGTAGCGATGCGCGGGTTTGCGGTCGCCCTGGCGGCTTTCGGTGTGCAGGGCCACCATCGCCGCTTCGGCCTCGGCGCTGAGACCGATCCCGAAGCGGTCGTAGAGGGACCCGATCGTGCCGATCGGGTCCTCGACGAAGTCGCGGTAGGCGACGTCGACGAACCGGGCCCGGTCGTGCCGGGCCCGGACCTCGGTGAACTTCTCGAAACCGCGCGCCCACAGGTCGAGCTGGCTGCGGCCGATCGCGTCGCCGACGAAGACCTCCGACCACCCCTCCGAGGCCTGCGCGGTGAGGCTGCACACCGACGGGATGACGGTGCGCGGGTCGCGATGGGTGACGACGACGAGCGCGTCCGGGTACACGGTGAGCAACTCGTCGAGCGCGAACAGGTGACTCGGGTTCTTCAGCACCCAGCGCTTGTCGGCGTCGGGCAGGCCGATGAGCTGCAGGTTGCGGCGGTGCCGTTCGTAGGCGCTCGTCCAGTCCTGGGTGGCGAGCCACCGGGAGTAGGTGGGCAGGTGCGCGAGGCACTCGTACGACACGGACCGGAAGGACTGACGCAGCAGCTGCCAGCATTCCTCGACCTCACCGGCGGACATGTAGTGCACACCCATGAACTCCGGATGCTCGATGTGGTGCTGCGCGAACCCGGCCTCGATCCCGGCGAACACCGGATTGTCCGCCCACGTGTCCCGCGGCGGCCGCGGCTGGGGCATCTCCGTCAGCCACATCTCGAGCCCCTGATGGGCCGGGTCGGCGGTGAGCAGCCGGTGCAGCGCGGTGGTGCCGGTGCGGGGCAGCCCGGTGACGAAGATCGGGCGGGTGATCTCGACGTCGGCGTGCTCGGGATGCTGCTTCCAGGCGGCCTCGGACAGCAGGCGCGCGACGAGGGCGCCGCGCAGGAACACCCGCGACATCTTGCTGCCGAGCGGCGTCAGTTTCTCGTCGCGGGCGTACGACTCGAGCAGGACGTCGAGGGCCTCGCGGTAGTCGTCGCTGCCGAAGTCGGTCAGCCCGGTGATCCGGGTTGCGGACTCGTGCAGGGATTCGGCGCTGCCGACCGTGGTGCGTTCGGACATGGTGGACTCCGTCCCCGTGTGCCTTTGTGGCGGCTCCCGCCGCCCCCAAAGCACCCCGCTGAAAGGGTGTATTAGCCGCACTTGAGGTGGCGTGACT